>NZ_JBHWYR010000030.1:0-11106 GCF_042728695.1 Bacillus sp. NPDC060175 | reverse complement strand
TCCTCACTCCCTGGTGCCGCTGTAACTGCTATCCAAATCGATGGCGTTTTACACGAATTTTCAACAATTGAGGGCGTAGTAGAGGACGTTACGACGATGATCTTAAACTTGAAAAAGTTAGCTCTTAAAATCTACTCTGAAGAAGAGAAGACGTTGGAAATCGATGTACAGGGCGAAGGTATTGTCACAGCTGCTGATATTACTCACGATAGTGATGTTGAAATCTTAAATCCAGATTTACACATTGCAACGTTAGCAAAAAATGCGCATTTCCGCATGCGTTTAACTGCAAAGCGTGGCCGTGGGTATACGCCAGCTGTTGCAAATAAAAGCGAAGATCAGCCAATAGGAGTAATTCCTATTGATTCTATTTATACTCCAGTATCACGTGTGACTTACCAAGTGGAAAAGACACGTGTCGGACAAGTGGCTAATTATGATAAGCTTACGCTTGATGTATGGACGGATGGAAGCATCGGGCCAAAAGAAGCTATCTCTTTAGGTGCCAAAATCTTAACTGAGCATTTAAATATCTTTGTTGGTTTAACTGACGAAGCACAAAATGCTGAGATTATGGTCGAGAAGGAAGAAGATCAAAAAGAAAAAGTTCTAGAGATGACTATCGAAGAACTAGATCTTTCTGTTCGTTCTTATAATTGCCTAAAACGTGCAGGAATTAATACTGTACAAGAGCTTGCGAACAAAACAGAAGAAGATATGATGAAAGTTCGTAACTTAGGACGTAAATCCTTAGAAGAAGTTAAACATAAACTTGAGGAATTAGGTTTAGGTTTACGTAAAGACGACTGAGGATTTAAACCCATCAACAAAGGAGGGAACTACGAATGGCATACAGAAAATTAGGCCGTACAAGTGCGCAACGTAAAGCTATGTTACGTGATTTAACTACTGATTTAATTATCAACGAGCGCATTCAAACGACAGAAACTCGTGCAAAAGAACTTCGTTCTGTAGTGGAAAAAATGATCACTTTAGGTAAACGCGGAGATCTTCATGCTCGTCGTCAAGCAGCAGCTTTCATCCGTAATGAGGTTGCTAACGCTGAGACTGGTCAAGATGCACTTCAAAAATTATTCGCTGATGTAGCTCCACGCTATGCTGAGCGCCAAGGCGGATACACTCGTATTGCAAAAATTGGTCCACGTCGCGGAGACGCAGCACCAATGGTAATTATCGAGCTAGTATAATGATAATTAAAAGGGCAAGACAGTTCTTTTCAAGTAACTGGTCATGGCCCTTTTTTTTTAAATATAGAAAAACGGGCTAACTTGGCGAAAGAAAGGGTGCCTTGTATTGAAAAAAGAGAAACTTCGGACAGAAAATATATCATTTCAATATCCTGGGGCAGCCTCTTATGCATTAAAAGATGTTTCGTTTTCCTTATATGAAGGAGAATGGGTATCTGTTATTGGACAAAATGGTTCAGGGAAGTCTACACTTGCAAAATTATTGAATGGCTTATTTTTACCGGAATCAGGGACAATTACTTTAAATGATACAATGATTTTATCAGAGGAAACAGTATGGGATGTTCGAAAGCAAATTGGGATGGTATTTCAAAATCCAGATAATCAATTTGTTGGAACGACAGTACAAGATGATGTTGTATTCGGCCTAGAGAACATCGGAATGCCAAGGGAGCAGATGATAGAAAGACTAGAACAAGCTCTGCAACTTGTCCGTATGGAAGATTTTTTAAATGAAGAGCCCCATTCGTTATCTGGTGGACAAAAGCAGCGAGTCGCAATAGCAGGTGTTCTAGCACTTCAGCCATCTATTTTAATACTAGATGAAGCAACTTCAATGTTAGACCCTCAGGGGAGACGTGAAGTAGTAGAAACGGTCAGACAACTTGTTAATCAAAAGGGTATTACGGTGTTATCGATTACGCACGATTTAGAAGAAGCGGCACAGTCAGACCGTATTATTATTTTGAACAAAGGAGAAATATTAGAGGAAGGTACTCCAGAGAAAATTTTCAAATCCTCTCATATGCTCCAAGAGATTGGATTAGATGTACCTTTTTCGGTGAAAATAGCAGAATTATTAAAAAAAAATGAAATTCACTTGCAAAATACGCATCTTACAATGGAAAGCTTGGTGAACGAACTTTGGAGATTACATTCCAAAAAGTAGAACATCGTTATCAATATAAAACTCCATTTGAAAGACGCGCGCTTTATGATGTAGACGTGTCGTTTCCAAGTGGGGGCTATTATGCCATTATCGGTCATACTGGTTCAGGTAAGTCGACGATGATTCAACATTTAAATGGTTTATTGCAGCCGACAAATGGTACGGTTCAAATTGGTGAACATTTAATTTCAGCAGGGAAGAAAGAGAAGAAACTTAAGCCGCTACGAAAAAAAGTAGGGGTTGTCTTTCAGTTTCCAGAACATCAACTATTTGAAGAAACAGTTGAAAAGGACATTTGTTTTGGACCTACTAATTTTGGTGTATCTGAAGAAGAGGCAAAACAAAAGGCGAAAGATGCAATCCAGCTTGTTGGATTGGACATAGAGTTATTAGCACGTTCTCCGTTTGAATTAAGTGGTGGGCAAATGAGGCGTGTTGCAATAGCAGGCGTACTTGCGATGGAACCCGAAGTGCTTGTATTAGATGAACCTACAGCAGGGCTTGATCCGAAAGGACAGCACGAGCTCATGGAGATGTTTTACAATTTGCATAAGGAACAGGGGCTTACAGTCATTCTTGTTACCCATAATATGGAGGATGCCGCTAAGTATGCAGATCAAATAGTGGTCATGCATAAAGGAACGGTCTTTTTGCAAGGAAGAGCAGAGGAAGTATTTTCATATGCTGATGAATTAGAACAAATCGGTGTGGATCTTCCAATGTCTTTAAAGTATAAACGTGCAATTGAAGAGAAGTTTGGTATTTCAATTTCGAAGGCTACCTTATCTTTAGAGGATCTTACTCATGAAGTTGTACAGGTGTTACGAAAAGGTGGTCATGAATCATGCAGCAGTTGATTATTGGGAGATATATTCCAGGTCAGTCACTCGTTCATCAACTTGATCCTCGTACGAAGCTGTTGATTGTCTTTTTATATGTATTTGTTGTTTTCTTAGCAAATAATGCGATTTCATATGGGTTTTTATTCTTATATGCACTCATTGCTTTATTTTTTGCAAAAGTGCCGATTCGTTATGTACTTTCGGGCTTAAAACCAATTTTATGGATTTTTCTTTTTACATTTTTCCTGCATATTTTTACAAATAAAGAAGGGGAAGTACTATTCCAGCTTGGTTGGTTTTCGATACATGAAAAAGGATTAGAGCAAGGAATCTACATTTCTATACGATTTTTCGTTATTATTTTAATGACGACATTATTAACGTTAACAACGACACCAATTGAGATTACAGATGGTTTAGAGACGTTATTAAAGCCGTTGAAGCGTATGAAAGTTCCTGTTCATGAAATCGCATTAATGATGTCAATTTCTCTTCGATTTATCCCCACATTAATGGATGAAACGAGTAAAATCATGAAAGCGCAGGCGTCACGTGGTATTGATTTTGCTGGGGGACCGATAAAAGATAGGATGAAAGCTATTATCTCACTACTCGTTCCATTATTTATCAGTGCTTTTAAGCGTGCAGAGGACTTAGCGATTGCGATGGAATCTCGTGGATATAAAAGTGGCGAAGGACGTACTAAATTTAGGCAACTACGCTGGAAAATAAGTGATACAGTAACAATTGTAAGCTTACTTTGTTTAGCTTGTATTTTAGCATGGGTGCGGTCGTAATGGAGAATAGAGAAATGGAAAGAATAAAATGTACAGTTGCATATGATGGCATTCATTTTTGTGGTTACCAAATTCAACCACAGCATCGTACTGTTCAACAAGAAATAGAGAAAGCATTGCAGAAGTTGCATAAAGGAGAACTTGTTCGTGTGCAGGCATCAGGCAGAACGGATTCTACCGTTCACGCCAAAGGACAAGTGATACACTTTGATACACCTTTGTCTCTTGAAGAGTGGCAATGGAGTAATGCTTTAAATACAATGTTGCCGGATGATATTATTATCAGGCAAGTAGAGAAGAAAACAGAAGAATTTCATGCACGTTACGGTGTCGAGAAAAAAGAATATCGCTATCGTGTATTATTATCAAAGCCTGCGGATGTATTCCGTAGAAATTACGTATATCAATATCCATATCCGCTCGAAATAAACTCTATAAGAAAAGCGATTCCTTATTTTATTGGAACGCATGACTTTACTTCTTTTTGTTCGGCAAAAACTGACAAAAAAGATAAAGTGCGAACAATTTATGAAATCGAATTAATTGAGCAAGACGATGAATTAATTTTTCGCTTTGTAGGTAATGGATTTTTATATAATATGGTCAGAATTATTGTTGGTACGTTACTTAGCGTAGGCCAAGGAAGGCTTGATCCTGATAGTATTCCAGAGATTTTAGCGAAACAGAATCGCCAGTTTGCTGGAAAGATGGCTCCAGGTCATGGACTTTACTTATGGCAGGTAAACTATAACAACTAATCCTGGTGTAACATTTGCTTGACATTAGAAACTCAACAGTATATCATAACATATGGTATTGTTTCTAAAACCACGATTAGCCCCGGAAGGAAATCGTGTTTAAGATAAACAATAGATTTTTTCTATGGAAAAGATAACGAGGAGGGAAACACATGCGTACGACTTTTATGGCAAAAGCTAACGAAGTTGAGCGTAAATGGTATGTGGTTGATGCTGAAGGTCAAACTTTAGGTCGCCTATCTACTGAAGTAGCATCCATTTTACGTGGTAAACACAAACCTACATTTACACCACACGTTGACACGGGTGATCATGTAATTATTATTAACGCTGAGAAAATTCATTTAACAGGTAATAAATTAAACGATAAAATTTACTACCGTCACACTAACCACCCAGGTGGACTTAAGCAAAGAACAGCTCTAGAAATGCGTACAAACTACCCTGTACAAATGTTAGAGCTTGCAATTAAAGGCATGCTTCCAAAAGGACGTTTAGGACGTCAAGTGTCTAAGAAATTAAACGTGTATGCTGGAGCAGAGCATCCACACCAAGCACAACAACCAGAAGTTTACGAACTTCGCGGATAATTAATTAAAGGAGGGCTTACTTTGGCACAGGTTCAATACTATGGCACTGGACGTCGTAAGAGTTCAGTAGCGCGCGTACGCCTAGTTCCAGGCGAAGGACGCGTTATCATTAACGGTCGTGATTTTGAAAAATATATCCCATTTGCTGCATTACGTGAAGTAGTGAAACAACCTCTAGTTGCAACAGAAACTTTAGGTAACTACGATGTACTTGTAAACGTAAATGGTGGTGGATACACTGGTCAAGCTGGTGCTATTCGTCACGGTATTTCTCGCGCTTTATTAAAAGCTGATCCAGAATACCGTCTAACACTAAAACGTGCAGGTCTATTAACTCGTGACGCACGTATGAAAGAGCGTAAAAAATACGGTCTTAAAGGCGCACGTCGTGCACCTCAGTTCTCAAAACGTTAATTTTTGCGAACTTCAAACCCCAACCATTTTGGTTGGGGTTTTTTTATGTTTAATTCTTCTTTTGTAATTTTTGTAGCTTGGAATATTTTAGTGCTACTGTCCTGCGTATGCTTCTTCTTTAGAAGTTTAGACTAATACGTATTAGGGAGGTTTATAAGTACTATGAATGTCATTGTCAGCTTACAAGAAAAGCAAAAAGAAAAGCAGTTAAAATACGAGCGGAAGATGCTGCGAGAATTATCATTAAAAACATTGCGTTCAAATATTCGTGATGCCTTTCAGATGCAAGAACTTCATCGTCAGTATGAAGATTATTGTATTGAACTAGGGATAGAATCTTATTTATTAGGAGCGAGATACAGTAAATTTGGTTATCATGGTGAATCATTCTTTGATGTGAAATATAGGGCTTTAGAAGAAGAACAACAATTAACTGAAACGTTATTTCAATTTTTAACGAGTATGACTATACGTGAAATTAAGTTGCAAGACGAGGAATTGCTTTTTGAATCTTGTCAGCAGTTTATCGGCTTGTGGTGGCAGGAAGGGTATGAAAAAGGCGAAAGAAGATATCGATTAAAGCTACACTAAGACAAGCATAAACTTTCCTCTTGTCCCATATAAGTAATTAGAGGGACTAGCTGGAGGAGGAAAGGTATGAAGAGAATTCGAATTATCTCTTTTGCGCTCGCTGCGGTTGTTTTGTTTTTTTTAGTTAAACAAGAATTTCAAATTACAAAATCGTGGCGAGCTTGGAATTTACCCTTATCAGGGAAAGTGATTGTACTAGATGCTGGGCATGGTGGGCCAGACGGAGGGGCTGTTGGTGGAAAGGATATTGTAGAAAAAGATATTACGCTTGAGATTACAAAAAAGGTACAAGATTATTTACAAGAACAAGGTGCTTTAGTCATTTTAACGCGTGAAGGAGATTATGATTTAGCTAATAAAGATACAAAGTCATATAGTAGACGTAAAGCAGAGGATTTAAAAAAGCGTGTGGATATCATTAATAAGCCTGATGTAGACTTTTTTGCGAGTATTCATTTAAATGCCCTAACTAGTAGTGGGTCTAAGGGCGCACAAACGTTCTACTACCGTTCTTCGATTGAAAATGAACGGGCTGCGAAATTTATACAAGCTGAATTGAGAACAAGCTTAGAAAATACGAATCGTTCTGCTAAAACAATTCCTCACGTGTATTTATTGAAGTATGCCAAAAAACCAGGTGCTTTAATTGAGGCTGGCTTTTTATCGAATGTGAATGAAAGATATATGTTAAATTCGGAGAAATACCAGCAAAAAGTAGCGGCTGCAATATATCGTGGTATATTACGTTATTTTACGGAAAAAGGAAATCCTCCAGAATAAGGAGGATTTTTTGAGTTTCTCTCGTTAACGAAGTTTTCCGAAAATATGTTATACTGAAAATGTAAACGCATTTATTTCAAAGATAAAGAGAGATAAATTTAATTAACATTACGTTATTTTTCATACAGGGGGCTGGGCTAATTATGGTAACAAAAGAGCAGGTAGTGGAAGCATTGGAAGGGATTGTAGATCCGTTTATACATAAAACGTTAAAAGAAACAAATGCAATTAAAGAGGTAACAGTCAAGCCGGAGAAGGAACATGTAAGTGTTAAAATTGCAATTGTAAAGACAGGTACAGCGGAACAAATGCAGTTGCAGTCTGGAATTGTAAAGTTAGTAAAAGAACTTGGAGCAACAACAGTTGGACTTCGTTTTGCAGAATTTACAGAAGAGGAACTAGCCCAGTTTGCACCACCGCAAGAGGAAGAGAAAAGTGAATCCTTATTATCACCGAACTCAAATACAACATTTTTAGCAGTAGCAAGTGGAAAAGGTGGAGTAGGGAAATCGACTGTTTCAGTTAACCTTGCAATTGCTTTAGCTCGTTTAGGAAAAAAGGTTGGTATCATTGATGCGGATATTTATGGTTTTAGTGTGCCGGATATGATGGGTATAGAAAAACGCCCAATCGTAAGAGGTGATAAGATAATACCAGTGGAGCGTCTAGGCGTGAAAGTAATCTCAATGGGATTCTTTGTAGAAGATAACGCACCTGTTATTTGGAGAGGACCGATGCTTGGGAAAATGTTAAATCACTTTTTCACAGAAGTAGAATGGGGTGATTTAGATTACTTAGTATTGGATCTACCACCAGGTACGGGTGATGTTGCTCTAGATGTGCATTCGATGTTGCCGGCTTGTAAAGAGATTATTGTAACAACGCCGCATCCAACAGCGGCATTTGTAGCAGCGCGCGCTGGAGCCATGGCTTTACGTACAGAACATAGTATTCTTGGTGTTGTTGAAAATATGGCGTATTTTGAAAGTAAAGCAACTGGTGAAAAAGAGTATGTGTTTGGAAGAGGTGGAGGAGATAAATTAGCTACGGAACTCCAAACGGATGTAATTGGCCGAATTCCACTTCAACAACCTGATTGGAATAAAGAGGACTTTGCGCCGTCAGTATATGAAGATACACATACAACGGGTCTTATTTATCGTACGATAGCTGAGACAGTTATTGATAAAACAGCTGTTACACAAAAATAAAGTAGTAATGAGTGGACAATATATATTGTCCACTCATTACTATAATTTTTATTGTTGTTCTTTGTTCCCGTCTTGAGAACCACCTTCACTGCCTGCGCCTTTCTTATCAGACCCACCTTTTTCGGCTTTTTGTACACCTTTACTAATGATATCAATCATCTTAGCTTGGAAGAGTGGACTTTCGGCAGTTTCGGTTAGTACTTGCTGTAAATATTGACGATATTCTTTACTCTTCATTGTTTGTAACATAATTTTCTCTACTTCAGGATTTTTCATAATCTCTATAACACCTGATTGGTATTCAGGATCTTTTAGTAAAGTTTTCATTAAGTTTGTTTGTTCTTTTCCCATACTTTTAGCAAATTTTGATGAGAACTCAGGGTCTTTAAAGAGCTTTTCCCAGAATTGTTGCCCTTTTTCAGATACCATCGCATCTTCAATCGTTTTCTTTACTACTGTTTCATCTAGTATGAGGGCTTGTTTCATTTTTTCATCAGTTAATACATCTTGGATCGCTTTTTTTCCTTGATCGGTTTTTAAAATATCAACAATCATTTTTTTTGTTTGATCATAATCAAGTTCGGATTTTGCTTCTTTTTCTTGTGCACATGCCACTAGTGCTATAAATAGAAAAGAAGAAATCCAAACGAGCAGCATCCGTTTCATAAGTTGGAGCTCCTTTCAGCAAAGTTCTCTTTTTTTAATATAAATCTCTTTAAGGAATTTATACATTAACATGGCTAGCTTTTTGAAATTGTCATTGATACAATTTAATTAGAAATATAAGAATAATGGGGGATGTGTTGTGAATAGCCGCAAGTGGGTACGACTATTTTTTACGACGTTGTTTCTTGGTGGGATTAGCACAGTCTTTATTGGTTTTGTTTTAGAGTGGGACAAGTACGTTAAATTTTTTCAAAATTTCGACGGAAAGGAGATTCTAGCAGTTTCTTTCTGGTTGATGGGCGTAGGATTTATTTTTAGTGTTATAAGTCAAATGGGGTTCTTTGCATATTTAACGATTCATCGTTTTGGATTAGGGATGTTTCGGTCATCCTCTTTATGGAATGCAGTACAACTGTTCTTTATTGCGTTCGTATTGTTTGATTTCGTTTATTTAAGGTCAGTACTTATTGCAAATGGGGAAGTTTCCTTAGGGAATAACATACTTGTTGCTGGGATGTTATTTGTGTTTGGGGCAATTGTCGCTTACATAAAGAGTAAAGAAACGAATAAAAAAGCATTTGTTCCCGCTTTGTTCTTTATGGTTGTTGTAACAATTCTTGAATGGGTACCAGCGCTCCGGATTAATGATACAGATTGGTTATATTTAATGGTGATACCACTTCTATTATGTAATGCATATCAGTTACTTGTATTGCATCGTTTAATTGGACAAAAGAGTAAGTCAGTTTAATGAGAAGAGAATGGGTTTTTAATTAACCAGATTCTTATCGTCTGTAAACACTAGGATAAGAAAAGCTCCGCTATCTTAACGAAAGATAGCGGAGCTTTTTATGTGTGAAGAACCGTGTGGAAAGGAACTACTTAATATCTTCGCTTTTTGTACTTGTGTTGGAAATAAGTTGTGATACAGATGTTTGTTCATATCCGTCGCTCTTTAATTTTTGTAAGAGTAATGGTAAAGCCTTATTTGTTTGAAGGGCAGAATCAGAAGCATGTAATAAGACAATATCTCCACCCTTTAAATTGCTAGAGACTGTGGAAACAATTTTATTTACGCCGGGATTTTTCCAGTCATTTGAATTGTTACTCCAATGAACGATGGTGTATCCGAGTGATTCCGCTATTTTAAGAGTCGTTTTGTTAAAGTCGCCACTAGGTGGACGTAATAGCTTGACTTGTTTTACGCCAAGTTTTGTAAAAACATCTTGTGCCCGTAAAAGATCTCGTCGTATTTCATTTGCTTCTAGTGAAGTGTAGGACGTGTAATTATAACCCATACTACCAATCTCATGTCCATCTTTCATGATGCGTTCGACAATATCAGGGTGTCTTTCAGCCCATGCAGCAGAGAGAAAGAAGGTTGCATTCTTAATTTCTCTTTCTTTGAGTGTATTAAGGATTGGAATAGCTTTTTGGTCTCCCCAACTAATGTCAAACGTGAATGCAACTTGTTTTTTTGCAGTGTCCCCTTTGTAAATCACTTTAGGGCCGGTAGCAGTTGAAAAAGCAGATTCATGTGAATATGTTTTTAAAAAGAGTAGCCATGCTGTAAATAAAGAAAGTACGACTATTAAGCTAATGTGTTTAAATGTCCTTTTACTCGTAATAAAAAAGAAAAACATAATATTACGCCCCTTTGTCCAATCCTTTTCAGTTACATATATGCTTTAAATTTAAAAAAGAGAACAAGGGATTAACATCGTAAGTGGTGGATATAATGAGTGATAGAATTTTGTTTTTGATGATACATTATTGATAATTGAAAATGAGTGCGGTGTTTATTGGTACACGTAAGGAGTTATTGGGGTGATAATTTGCTTGGGATTATGTTGACGAAGGAAGAGAAAAAAGAAATGGAATACATACTGAAGAGAGAATTAGAGGAACTTTTATTTGATTTTGAAGATGAGCGTATACATAACGTTGTAAAAAAGGCGATGGAAGAAAGGTATAAAATCATTTTTTGCTTATTTCGGAGAGTTGCTAATAGGGAAGAATGTATTCGTTATGTAAGAAAAAGAATTTTTTATTAAAAAGTATTGACGTTAAGAGTAAGTATATGATAAATTAATAAACGTCGCTGATGCAGAAACGCAGAAAACGACAAAAAAGAAATTAAAAAACTTAGTTGACATCGAAAAATGAAGATGTTAACATAAGGAAGTCGCAAATGAGCGACCGAGTAGTTCTTTGAAAACTGAACGAAACAAACAACGTGAACGTCAATTTTTATTTTTAGATGCTAGACAAACTAACTTTATTGGAGAGTTTGATCCTGG
>NZ_JBHWYR010000029.1:0-59005 GCF_042728695.1 Bacillus sp. NPDC060175 | reverse complement strand
AATTTTCTTAATATTTTTTTAATGTAATTTAATAAAAGTTTGTACGTATTGCTAATTTTTTGGACGCGCAAGTTGAGATTCTCATCCGTTATTGAATAAGAATTTTTCTGTATCTATACGCATCGCATACATGTTCGTTTTGCAAAAGGCTGAATACAACTCGGTCTTAAGTCTGAGTCGAAAACAGTTCTTAAGCTCGTTATGGAAATATGAAAAAATAGTTAAGATAAGAGTATCAAATCGAAGGGAGGCAAGCACAAGATGAAACAATTTCTAGCGTTTATCGCAGCCGGTATTTTGGCTTTAATTGCTCTTGGTAGTCTTGCTGGTATTGTAGGATTCGCCATTGGAGCAGGAGTTGTGTACTGGAGCTATAAATCATTTGTGCGAGCTAAATCATTCTTTGGAAAGTTAGCTTGGGGTATTGTTGGTTTAATCGGTTTGTCCATTGCACTTTCTCATTCCCCAGCATTAATCGGTATCGCAGCATTAGTAGTTTTATACTACGGTTACCGTGAGTGGAAAAAAGAAAAAAATGTAGTTGTTGATGCTGATCCAGAAAGTTCTAAACCATATAGCAACTTTGAAGATGAGTGGAACAAGTTAATGAAAAACTAATATAAAATGAATCAAATCAAATCAAATCAAATCAAATCAAATTATAAAGTAGAAGAGAGGAAGATTATAATGAAACAATCTTTATTCGGACGTGTACGTGATGCAATTTTAGCTGATTTTCATAATGTGTTAGATGAGAAAGAAAGAAAAAATCCAATTGCTATGTTAAACCAATATTTACGCGACAGTGAGCGTGAAATAACAAAAATTGAGAAGTTAATTCAGCGTCATAAAACATTAAAATCTAACTTTGCTCGTGAGCTTGAGCAAGCACGTTATTTCGTTAGTAAAAGATCAAAGCAAGCTATCATCGCACAAGAAGCAGGCGAATTACAATTGCATGAACGCGCATTAGAAGAAGTAGCGTATTATGAAGGGCAAGTAACTCGCTTAGAAGAAATGTATGCTGGCGTTGTAGAGCAAATTGATGAGTTAGAGCGTCGTCTTTCAGAAATGAAAAATAAATTAAAAGAAATGAACGCAAAGCGTATGGAATTAATGGCACGTGAAAATATGGCGCATGCAAACCGCCGTATGAATACTGCTATTCATAAAATGGATGAAAATAATCCGTTCTTACGATTCGAAGAAATTGAAGATCACATTCGTGACATAGAGCTGCGTATAAATGAGGAGCATGAGCGTGATACATTTGATATGAAAATTGCAAAACTAGAGCGTGAAATGAAAGAGAAAAATGAAGTATCGTTAACGAAAGAAGTAACAAAATAATTGTAGTATATAATAAAACAGGCTTATGATATAGTGATAGAAGAAAAGGTGTTGGAAAGCAATGCCTTTTCTTCTATGTATATGTGACAAGGAGGGGGGGAGCTGAAATGAAGAAGCAATTTTCAAAAACACAATTAATGGGGATGCTCCTCATCATATTTGGATTCGGTCTTTTTCTTGATATGATACTTGGACATTTTGAACCAGGTGGTCTAATTTTTGCATTTATTATGATTATGTTTGGAAGACATTATCGAAAGAAGAACCGTTATGTAAGAGGGAATGTATTTTTATTTGTCGGTGGTATTGTATTCTTATTCTTCTTATTTTCATCAGCAGCATTCGTACTTGTTGTGTTTGCTTGTTTAGCTTTAATTGGTTATCAACTTATTCAACAAGGACATCAGCAAAAAGCAATGAAAGTTGAAATTAAAGAAAAGGGATATATAGATGAAGAAAAACAAATATATCGTACAGAACCGTATATAAAAAATATGTTTGTAGGTAATGTCCGGATGATGGATCATATTTATGAAATAGAGGATATTAACGTCCAATATGGTGCTTGTGACGTCGAGATTGATTTAACAACTGCTATGATTCCAGAGGGGGAAACGGTTATTGTTATTCGGGGCGTCATTGGTAATATTCGTTTATATGTACCATATGATATTGAATTGTCTTTAAATCATTCTGTTATTGTTGGGCGAGTGCTCCTGCCAGGACATGAAGAAACTGGATTTAACCGTAATGTTACGTTTAGAACAGAACAGTATAAAGAAGCTCCTCGTCGTATTAAAATTATTTCTTCGCTTGTCGTAGGCGATACGGAAGTGAGGAAAGTATAATGAAAAAACAAAGGAATATTTCGTGGATGTATATTCGTTATTCTATGTTATCTTCTGTAAGTATCGCACTTATTTGTACGATTGTTTATGTATGGAAAAGTGAGCAACAAGTTTATGATATATTATGGAAAGAATCCATCGCTTCTGTTCCAATTGGCTTGTTTATTATGAGTACCAGTCTCCTTATCGGAGGAATTGTAGGGTATGCAATCGGTTATTATATAGAGCAGCGTATACAAGGATTAAATACTTTTCTGTTCGAAGTAGAGCGAGGGAATTTTCCAAGTGATGTTTCATTTACTGCGGATGATGAATTTCATGAAGTGGAACGAAAAGTAATTGGTCTTGCTCGTCGCTTAGAAGAGCAAGCTGGGCTATTTCAAAAAGTAACGAATGAACGAGCCCATTGGAATGAAGAGATGAGACAAGAAGCGATTTCTCAAGAAAGGCATCGATTAGCGAGAGAGCTGCATGATTCTGTAAGTCAGCAGCTTTTTGCAATGTCGATGATGATGTCAGCCATTAATGAACAAGCAGCTGAAATTCCAGACACGACGCAAAAACAGTTGCAGCTTGTTGAAAATATGGTTGTAAATGCACAATCAGAAATGAGAGCATTGCTCCTTCATTTACGCCCAGTGCAGTTAGAAGGTAAGAAACTAACAGAGGGTATAGAAGAATTATTAACAGAACTGTCTAGAAAGCAACATATGAAAATTGAATGGTTAATTGAACCGATTCAATTAAAAAAAGGTGTAGAGGATCATTTATTCCGTATTGTACAAGAGGCACTGTCTAATACTTTACGGCATGCGAAGGCAAAGAAAACCGAAGTACGCCTTCGTAAAATTGATCAATATGCGATTTTGAAAATTATTGATGACGGTGTTGGGTTTAAAGTTGGGGTTAATAAGGCTGGTTCATACGGTTTAAGGTCAATGCAAGAGCGAGTTCATGAAATTGGTGGTACATTAAAAGTTCTTAGTTTTCCGAATAAAGGTACGCAAATAGAAGTGAAAGTACCTATTATGATTGAGAGAGGGGGAGAATCATGATAAAAGTATTATTAGTTGATGATCATGAAATGGTTCGAATGGGTGTATCAGCATATTTATCAACGCAGTCAGATATTGAAGTAGTTGGAGAAGCTGAAAATGGAAGAAAAGGTTCAGAGTTAGCTTTGCAATTAAGACCGGATATTATTTTAATGGACCTTGTTATGGATGAGATGGATGGGGTTGAAGCGACACGTGCTATTATTCAAGAATGGCCAGAAGCGAAAATTGTAGTTGTCACGAGCTTTTTAGATGATGAAAAGTTATATCCTGTTATTGAGGCGGGGGCGACAAGTTATTTATTAAAAACATCAAGAGCGAGTGATATTGCAGATGCTGTACGAGCTACTTATGATGGGGAAACGGTATTAGAGCCGAAAGTTACTGGCAAAATGATGTCTCGTATGCGTCAGAAGAAAGAACAACCTTTGCATGAGGAGTTAACAGAAAGAGAGTCTGAAATTTTGTTATTAATTGCAGAGGGGAAAAGTAATCAAGAGATTGCAGATGAGTTGTTTATTGCCCTTAAAACAGTAAAGACACATGTGAGTAATATATTAAATAAGCTAAATGTAAGTGACCGGACACAGGCGGTTATTTATGCGTTTAGACACCAATTGACAAAATAAGAAGGAAGCTTTGACTATATATGGTCAAAGCTTTTTGTTGACGGTTAATTATGTAAACGTTATCATTAAGGTGTTAACAGTACATACAAAGGGGAGAGAGTGTATGTTAGTTCAAACGATATTTGGAATGGATGAAACGAAAAAATTAGGTAACTATGTGAATGCGTTGCAAGCACTTTGTGGACAATATGATATTGAAACAGATCGTATTGCAATTATTGAGGCAACAGAAGAATATTATTTATTTCTAGTGAAGCAAGAAGATTGCTATGATGTTGTAAAAGTAAAAACAGTGGATACGAATATTGATTACTATACGAAAGCTTATAAAGTAAGTAGCTTTAATCATACTTCTTATCAAATGTAAAAAACTCCCGAAATGGGAGTTTTTTTATGATGCTTTCGATTCAGGTGAATGGTCCGTTAATGGTACTGCTTTTGCACCACTTAATTTTGCGATGGCAAAACCGATAATAGCCCCAACTAATGCTGGTACTAACCAGCCAATTCCTTCATTATATAATGGAATAAACTCGAAATAAGATGTGATAAATGAAACAGGAATATTCCCTTGTTTTAATCCGTCAAAAACGCTAACAACTGCTGTTCCAATTAAAGCACATACATAAACAGATCGATAGCCACCGAAATATTTATGAAGTAATGATAATAACACGAGTACAATTGCAACTGGATATACAACAAGTAAAATAGGAACAGAGATTGCAATAATTTTTGTTAAACCTAAATTGGCAACTAATAATCCTAACAAGCAAATGACGCTTGCTAACGTTTTGTATGAAAATTTTGTAAATAATGTTGAGAAGTATTGACTGCATGCAGATACAAGTCCAACGCATGTTGTTAAGCAAGCGAGTGTAACGATAAGAGATAACAGAATTAGACCATATGGACCGAATAATTGTTGTACGATAACGGTAAGTAGCTGTCCTCCATTGTTTGCGTATCCAAGAGAGACACTAGTTGTACCGAGCCAGCCAAGTGCACCATATACAAGTACGAGGCCGGTAGCGGCAATAAGTCCTGCTTTTGTTGTTGCGATGGCAATTGATTTACGGTCATTCACACCTTTTGAGCGAATTGCATTTACAACGATAATCCCAAATGCAAGTGCTGAAATGGTATCCATCGTTAAGTATCCTTCCATAAAACCTTTGAAAATTGGAGAAGTTTGATACTCTTGCATGGCTGGTCCAGATTGCCCGAGGGGTGTAAATACACTCTTAACGAATAATAAGAAAATAGAGAGTAATAAAATAGGGGTTAATACACTTCCGATACGATCGACGAGCTTAGAAGGGTTTAAACTAAGCCAAAATACGATAGCAAAGAAGATGACTGTGTATAAAAATAGGGCTAGGCTGCTAGAGCGAATAGATTCTGGTAAGAAAGAACTAACTCCCATTTCATAAGCGACATTAGCGACACGCGGAATGCCCATAGATGGACCGATTGCAATGTATACAATTACCGTAAAGAATATTCCGAATGATGGGTGAACATGACTCGCAAGTTGCTGCATTCCATTTCCTGATAAAGAAATAGCGATAACAGTAAGTAGCGGTAAGCCGACTCCTGTTAGTAAAAAGCCAATCATCGCTGGCCAAAAATTTTCACCAGCATTTTGTCCAAGCATTGGAGGGAAAATTAAATTTCCTGCCCCAAAAAATAAAGAAAATAGCATAAGACCTGTGAAAAAAACGTGCTTTTTTGATACAGTGTTCATTGTTTTTCCTCCTTTTTTGTAAATTCATTGTAAGAACACAAAAAACTCGTCCCTTAAGAAAGGGACGAGTTATATTTACCCGCGATACCACCCTAATTTATACATGTAGAAATATATCTATATGTATACGGCTTTACAACGTACAACATGATACGTGTTCCTTGTAACGGGGGACGACCGGTAAGAACTTACTTCAGCATTCGGTTCTACTCCTCGGAGATGATTTTCGGTTACGAACTGAGCATTGGCTTTCAGCAAAATACCAACTCTCTGGGGAACAGCCCTATAACGTACTCGTTCTCGTCAATGAATTTTTATACAAGTATTCTGACAACATTCTCACATGTTTTTTTTAGAAAGTCAACATATTTTTTGGGAAATACACTTTCCTGTAGAAATATAGCTGAGAATATAAGGGTTAATGCTGTTTGTAAAAATGCTGTAAAACATTATAGAGAATTGTAAAGTTTATGGAGAAAATCGATATTTATAGGAGTAAGGGAGGATTTGTTTGAATTTGCAGAGAATAATACAACAATCCACTTGCTGGAAAGAACAAACCAAAAGAGGTGACTGAAATGCTTGCGATGGGAGTATTATTTGGCATTATTGCTATAATTGGTTTTATGTGGTTATATTATTCGCGTTCGTTTAAACAAGCAGAAGTTTTACTCTTTCAAAAAGGTAGTTTGTTGACAAATCAGTCTAGATATTTAGTATGTCCGAAGTGTGGAAGTGCACAGGCCAGGAGTGGAGGATATCAAGAGTGTTGCAAAACTAGATTATGAAGGAAGGAAGCCTCACATTATTTTGTGAGGCTTCCTTCCTTACAATTTCTTAGCGCTCCAAATGGTCCAACGATCTCTTTCGATGATAGGAGAGACGTTTTGTAATGCCGTTTGGATATGATGTAGAAGTTGAGAAAGTTCATGATCTGTTAATTCATATAGAATGGATCGTCCGGTTCGAGGAGATAAATCTTGCAGCAATGCTTCTACAGAATCATGTGTTTTTCGTACTTCCCATTGTGTTTGTATGGGGAACACTTGAAGAGAATATTTTTGTAATTCTTGCTGTATAGTAGTGGTTTTTGGTCTTCTTTTTGATTCTATTTCAATGAGTTTTGGAAATACAGAGAAAAAGTATCCACGAATGTGTTCAGGACTTCCTGGAATTGTACAATCTTCAATAGTTCGGTCTTGTAAAATAAGTATACCGTCTTTTTTTAATATACGAGAAGCCTCTCGTATAAATGTAGGAATATCTTGTAAATGATGGATGACTGCGCGAGAAATGACAAGGTCGAAAGATTCGTTAGGATATGGAATGTTATGCGCATCACCGTGAATGAATGAAATGTTTGGGAAGGCATTACAATTTTCTTTTGCAGCTTGTAATATTTCTTTTGAAAAATCAAGCCCAACAACATTTTTGGCTCCCATAAGAGCAAGTTCTTTCGTATAAATGCCTCCACCACAACCTATATCAATTACTTGTTTGTTTTGTACATCTACAATATTGTTTATTGTTTCCTGCCATGAAATATGTGCGTTACGATTTGCATACGTATACTTATTATTTGCATCATGAAAATTAATGGACATTGTAAAATCCTCCCTTCAGTGTATAGTATAGCTCATTCTATATAATGTAACGTTTTTGTTTTATGCATGAGGATTATAAGAATATCTTATTGGAAAGGAGAATCGATTTGAAAGGGAAATATTTAATGTTTTTATGTGTTATTTTACTCGCGTCGTGTGGTCAAGCCGAGCAAAAGAAGGAATCGAAACAAGTAGAGGAGACAGTGAATGAAGTGAAAGAACCATTACAAATAACTGTTATACAAAAAGGTAAAGAAGAAAAAAATTTAAAGAAAATGGATGCGGAGTTGGTGGTGGATATTATAAACAAAGCGGAAAAACAAGAAGTAACGGGTAGTTTTGGTGAACCGGAATATGAAATACAAATTAGTAGAGATGGAAAAAAAGAAACATATTATGCATGGTTAAGAGGAGAAGACCGCCGAGGATGGGTGCAATATAAGAAAGATATGTATATGCTGAACGAAAAAGATACGGAAAAACTTTTGGCTATATTTCCAAAGATTCCAGAACAAAAAGAAGATGAGATGCAAGTAGGGCCTTTAACGGAAATAACGAAAAAAGATTTGCAGATTACCGCGTTTCATATTAAAGCAGGCGATCAAAAAATAAATTATACGGTACGTTATACGATTTCACAATCACTATATAATAAGTTAGCAAAGGAACAAGAATATTATTTGCAATTGATTTTCCCGGAAAAGATTCAAAAATTAATTGGAGCAAAAGAGAGTGAAATGATTTCAGCTGAAAAAGTAAAGGAAGGGTATAAACAGTATGAATTGAATGTTACTGTTCCGATAAAAGATGCTTCAGAATCACAATTAAAAGCACTAGAAACCTATTATGATAATTACGATTTACAAATATTAAATAGTAAGAAAGAAAAAGTAGGAGCATTTCAAAACATTATTCAAATTGTTAAAGAGTATGGTGAAAAAATGAATTTACAAAGATAAAGTGAAACTTTAATCAGTGGGGGGCATCCACCGCTGATTATTAGCACGACTCCCACCTAACTTCTTTGCTCCAGCCGAATTTTGAGGTGGGATTCTTATTGCCTGCAAATAGCGGGCAGTAAGAATCATAAAGTCTATATGGCCTTTCCTAGGAAATGATAATAGAGGGGAAAGATCCCCTCTATTATTTTGCTTTTGCAGATGGCTCATTCATTGATTTTCGTGTAATTAGAAAGGAAATCATAAGAGCAGAAAGAATAATAAGGGCTATAAATAAGTGATTTGGCAACCAATCTAATAATAATACGTAACTGACGGTATAAAAAATAAGAGTTGAAGCTAAAAACGATAGAGCGCCTATCATAAGAGATTGTAATTTCATTTGTATTTACCTCCTTTTATTTTTATTTTTGGCTAAAAATGGATGAAATAAACATTATTTCTAACAATAGAAAAAAATATGTCATAATAGAGAAAAGAATAAGTTTTGATGAGTGTATATGGCTCAGTAAAGCGAGATAAAGGAGAGGAATATGAAAAATAATAAAAAAGGGTTATGGGGAATTATTGTTACAATAGGGTTATTTTTACTATCTAAGTTAAAATGGGTATTTGCAATTTTTAAGTTAGCAAAATTTTCAACAGTATTTAGTATGTTTTTATCGCTTGGTGCATACGCAGTCATATATGGTTGGAAGTTTGGGGTAGCACTCGTGTATTTATTGTTTGTACATGAGATGGGGCATTTATGGGCAGCGAGAAAGAAAGGTATACCAACATCGCCAGCAATCTTCATACCATTTATGGGAGCTCTTATTGGGATGAAAGAGATGCCGAAAAATGCAAAAGATGAAGCTTACATCGCCTATATGGGACCTCTTTTTGGATTGCTTTCATTTTTACCCGCGATCCCACTGTATATAGTAACGAAAGAGCCGTTTTGGGCGCTTATTATTTTACTTGGAAGTATGATTAATTTCTTTAATTTAATTCCAGTTTCACCGCTAGATGGCGGCCGAATCATTTCAGTTGTAAGTACTAAAATTTGGGGAGCCGGGCTTGTTTTACTGCTAGGCTATTCAATTTACTTTAAAAGTATTTTGGGAGGATTTATTGTTATTATCGGCTGTATGGAATTATATAGAGTAATAAAGAGAGATGAGCCGATTAAGGAATTAGGATATAAAATCGATGGAATGAAGGAATATGTTGCTAGGCTTGAAGAGGAATTAAAAGAAACTGGTGCGGTGCATCGAACGATTTATATGATTCACCATGAGATGAATGTATTAAGACAAAGAGAACGTGAAAAAGAATTAAAAACAGGAGAACTTCAAAAGATTGAAGTGCTAGAGTACCTTTTACCAAAATTTGAGCCACTTGATTATGTCCCATATGAAGATGAAAAAGAAATGCATACAATTCATATAAGAGAAGCATTTGAAATGTCAGAAAGAAAATTAAATGAATGGGAAACAGAAAAGGAACAACAAGAAAATTATTATAAAGTCGATACGAAAACGAAATGGACAGTATTTGCTTGTTATATCGGATTAATGGCTATACTCGGTTATACCGCTTATGAAGGTTATATTGTTTTACAAGAGCATTTACCAAGGAGAAGTTTGTAGAAAAATAGTGTCGAAATGAAAAGAAGGATTTAAACAGGAAGTACATTTCTACGAGAGAATGTTACAAGTGTAACAGTACATTGTAATATTCATAGTAGAAAAGGGGTTCTGTATATGAAGAAATTGTTAAGTGTATTGGTAACTATTACTGTGATGGCAATAGCGAGCTATAGTCTTATGAAAGTACTATTATATTATGCGAATAAGTCTGCTGGAGTAAATACAGTAGTACAAATAGAAGAGGTGCAAGAGAAGAAGAAGACACTCGATTTTGTTCGTACGACACATGAAAGTTATAATAATTTCTTGAATTATGGTAAGGCAGAGAAATATACAGATGGGGATTGGAAACATTTTAAACAATGGTTTCAAGAGCAAGAAGCCTCTTTAAAAAATATACATAAAGAAATAAAAAATGAAAAAATAAAGCGCGATGTGAATAGAAGTTATGAAATTGTAAAAAAAGGTGTGGAGCTTCAGAATATGGAGTATGTAATCTATGCTCATCGCGTATATCATGACTTGGATATACACATAAATAAATATAAAGGTGAAACGAATATATGGGGGTATACAGAGTTTGGAAACGGGCAGAATATAAAAGTAATTGAACAAGCGATACAAGCAAAGTAGTAAGCTAGCTAGAATTCTAGTTAGCTTATTTTCTTTGAGGACGATTGGTGAGGGAGGGGGTATGGAAGACCTCCGTACATTAAAATTTTACGATATATGTGCATTGTTCATATATTTTTCACAAAAACAACGTGTTAATAGTGATTAAAATCACAATATGTATTATACAATTCAGTTAAACTAAAAACAGTTAAGGAAATAGAGGAGTGGGATACAATGTTAAGTGCAAAAACAATTGAAATAGTAAAGTCAACAGTACCATTATTACAAGAAAAAGGCGTTGAAATTACAACGAGATTTTATCAAATTTTATTTTCTGAACATCCGGAGTTATTGAATATTTTTAACCATACGAATCAGAAAAAGGGAAGACAACAACAAGCGTTAGCAAATGCTGTATATGCAGCTGCAATGTACATTGATAATTTAGAAGCTATTATTCCAGTTGTAAAACAAATCGGTCATAAGCATAGAAGTTTAGGTATTAAAGCAGAGCATTATCCAATAGTAGGTACATGCTTACTACGAGCGATTAAAGAGGTCGCAGGCGCACCTGATGAAGTTTTAAATGCATGGGGAGAAGCGTATGGCGTCATTGCTGATGCATTCATTAGCATTGAAGCGGATATGTATGAAGAAGCTGCACATAAAGAAGGTGGATGGAAAGATTTCCGCAACTTTGTGATTGTTAAAAAAGTGAAGGAAAGCGACGTTATTACATCATTTTATTTAAAACCTGAAGATGGCGGGAAAGTTTCTTCATTCATCCCAGGACAATATGTAACGATTCAAATAAATATTGAAGGTGAAACATATACGCATAATCGTCAATATAGCTTATCTGATGCTCCTGGAAAAGGATATTATCGTATTAGTGTAAAGAAAGAAAAAGGTGTAGATACACCAGATGGTAAAGTATCTAATTACTTACATGATCATGTAGGGGAAGGAGATGTCTTACCAGTAAGTGCACCAGCGGGAGATTTCGTATTAAATATGGAGTCAACATTACCTGTTGTACTAATTAGTGGTGGAGTAGGTATTACACCGATGATGAGTATGTTAAATACGTTAATTGAACAAGAATCAAAGCGTAATGTATGCTTTGTTCATGCGGCGATAAATAGTAATACACATGCGATGAAAGAGCATGTTGAGACAGTAGAAAAAGAGTATGAACAAGTTAAAGCATATACTTGCTATTCTTCACCGACAGAGCAAGATGTGGAAATGAAGAATTTTGATAAAGAAGGATTCATTGAACGTGAATGGTTACAAACTATTATTCCAACGACTGAAGCAGAATTTTATTTCTGCGGTCCAGTACCATTTATGAAACATATAAATGCTGCATTAATTGATTTGGGTGTTAAACAAGAGAACATTCATTATGAATTTTTCGGTCCCGCAGCAAGCTTACAATAGATTAAATTTGCACAAGCGAAAAACGAGGTATTATTTTACCTCGTTTTTGCTTGTTCTCTTAATAATCGATTTACTGTTTCGCGGCGTACACCTATGAGCTGCCCAATTTCAGTTTGTGTTAATATTTCATAAATAGGGATGTCACCTAAATATAAAGTGAACCACTCTTGTAAACGATGAAGGCGCTCTTTAGGAGAGACAGTTGTCAATTGATCGATACGCTGTTGCATCATTCGTAACTTCGATTGTAATTGCATCGCGATATTTGCATATGATGCAGGATTTGCTTGAAGTTGATCGTACCATTCATTACTAATTATAGGCTCAACTTCTGTTTTCATTAAAGCGATAGCTGTACCGTGATATTCCTTCGGTGAAATTAAAGAATGGTGAGGTATCGTTTCACCAGGAACGATAATATTAAATAAAAATGGTGTTCCGTTTTCTTCTAATCGAATAACTTTTAATAAACCTGTTTTTATAAAGTATAAAGGACCGTCCTCACCTTGACGGAATAATATATCTCCCTTATGTAGAATCAATGTTAGCCCCCCATTAAAATATTTCTATTTCTTATATTTTAGCGTATATGTATAAAGATAATATGCTTTTTAAACAGTAATTTCATTGACGAAATGTATGCTATTACAGTAGTATACTATTTAGTGTGTAATAGTACTAGCAATGAATACGCTGTAGGGGGTTTAGTATATTGTTAGATGCGATGAAGATGACGGATATGAGAATTCCGGCGAATGCTATCATTCATGTAGAAGAGATGAAAGGTGGAGTCGTTTTATCCGTTGAAATAGACGGCCAAATTATTTATACGATGGCTTATGATGAAGAAACAGATAGTTATGCTGAATTATATGATCGAAACGATAAGAGGGCGTGCCAAGTACATGAAGACTTTATGGGATGGTCACTTCTTCACTAAAAAGATGTCAATATGACATCTTTTTTTATTGAATCGATAGATTATACAAAGAAATGAAATATAAGGATAAAATTTGTAATAAATGATTTTGCATTGTTAGCACTTTGTAACTGTAAGATAACTGTTTTTTCGCTATCATAAGGATAACAGTCATAGCTATAGGAGTGATCAACTTGAAGAAAGTACATATTTCAAATTTTATGCTATTAAGTGTTTGTTTAGTTTTATTTGTTTTCCTAGGAGCCTTTTTATATTCATGTGTATAAGAAAAAACGTATTCTAGAAAGAACGCGTTATAAAAATGAAGTAATGATTAATCTAGTTCCAAGAATAATTAATGTGATACGTAATAAATTAATTACTGCATTACCGCTTAATTTCGTGTTAATATAAGCCCCGATTTTTCCGCCAATCCATGCACCAGGAATAAGAATTAATGCATAAGCCCAGCTGACATTTCCTAGAGAGATGTGAGTTAAAGAACTTACAATTGCTGAGAGAAATACGATAAACATTGAAGTTGCTACAGCAATGTGTGCTGGGAACGCAAAAAGAAGCATCATCGCTGGCACAAGTAAGGCGCCACCACCGATTCCGAATAATCCGGATATAAATCCAACTATAAAGGCAATAAAGATAGCGAGAAATGGTGGGAATTGATAGTCTATAGTATTTCCTTCGTTATCTGTAAAAGATCGCTTAATTACAGTCATATTTGATAGGGAAAGAGGTTTCAATTTGTCTCGTAGTATAAGAAGAATGGAGACGAATATAAGAAAAATCCCAAAGTATAAAGAAAATGTATCTTGGTTTAAAAATTTGTTTGCCCATGATCCGATAATACCACCAGGGCCACTCCCGATAAATAAAATAAGTCCACTTTTATAATCTACTCGTTTATGTTTCATATAAGTAAGGGTAGAAGACAGCCCTGTAAAAACGACTGTTACCATTGAAGTTCCTACTGCGAGTTGTGGTGATAAACTGTGTAATCCAATTAATAACGGAACGATAATAATTCCGCCTCCAAGCCCGACTAGGCTCCCGACTGTCCCAGCGATTAATCCGATGAAAAGTAACATGATGTATTCCAAAATTGCCAACTCCTCTATATAACTTATCCATCAATCATTATACACGCTTTTTAATAAAAAATAGGTTTGTTCACAAAAAAGTCGTCTTCCTTGAAAAATAAGGAAGACGACTTTTGATTAAAAGATTAAGTGTAATAAGTAGTAAAATAATGCAGCTAAAGAAGCTGAAATAGGAAGTGTAATAACCCATGTAATTAACATGCGTTTTGCAGTTCCCCATTTTACACCTTTCACACGATGTGAAGCACCAACCCCTAAAATAGAAGAAGAGATAACGTGCGTTGTACTAACCGGTAAGTGAATGAATGTTGCACCGAAAATAACAAGTGATGATGATAAATCGGCAGCTACACCATTTACAGGACGAATTTTCATAATTTGTCCACCGACAGTTTTAATAATTTTCCATCCACCGACAGAAGTACCAAGACCCATTGCGATTGCACAACATAATTGTACCCAGAACGGGATGTCGTCAGAAGTATGATAGTTATTGGCCATAAGAGCCATCGTAATGATTCCCATTGCTTTTTGTGCATCATTCGTACCATGTGTGTAAGCTTGTAATGCTGCAGTGAAGATCTGGAATATACGGAAGTTCTTGTTCGTTTTCGTTAAGTTAAAGTTTTTAAAGACCACTTTGAAAATACTATATACGATGTAACCAATAACAAAAGCGATAATCGGTGAAATGATTAAAGCTTCAAGAATTTTTATAAACCCTTTATAGTTTAATGAGCTAATACCAGCAGCAGCAATTGCTGCACCAGCGATTGCACCAATAATTGCATGCGAAGAACTACTTGGAATGCCATAGTACCAAGTGAGCAAATTCCAGACTATTGCCGCAAGCAAAGCAGCTAAAATTACAAGAGAACCATTTGGCAAGGCAAACGGGTCAACGATATCTTTTGTAATAGTTTTTGCTACACCTGTAAATGTCATCGCACCTAAAAAGTTCATAATAGCTGCCATAACAATTGCATGTCTAGGCTTTAGAGCTTTCGTTGAAACAGCCGTTGCAATAGCGTTTGCTGTATCGTGAAATCCATTGATAAAGTCAAAAGCTAAAGCGCAAATGACTACTAAAACGGTCAGTATCAAGAGTGTATCCATGATCAAACTCCTTACGCGTTCTTCATAATGATTGTTTCTAATACGTTTGCAACGCTTTGACAGCTATCAGCTACTTCTTCAAGCTCTTCGTAAATCTCTTTAAATTGAATAATCTTAATCGGATCTTTCTCACGAGAGAATAAGTGCTTAATCGCATGACGGCGAATATCATCACATTGTGACTCGTAATCCTTAATCTTAATCGCATTTGTACGAATATCGACTAATTTCTTTTTAGATAGTAATTCAACAGAGTTTGCAATTTCAATCGCACATTGATTAATTGCTTCTACAAATTTAATCATGTATTCATCAGCTTCTGTAATAGAATACATTTCGAATAGACCAGCACTATGATCTAATCCGTCTAATACATCATCCATACTCATTGCAAGCTGTAGGATGTCTTCACGTTCAATAGGAGTAATAAACGCTTTGTTTAGCTCCATAATGATTTCGTGAATGAATGAGTCACCTTTTGACTCATACTCTTTCATGCGCATAGAAAATTCTTTTAAATCGCTAGCATTTTTAATTTTATACTCCACGAAAAACTGCGCGCCTTCTTTTAAATTTTCGGAAACATTCATTAGCATTTCAGAAAATTTATCTTTCTTTGATTTAAAGACCATTATTGTTACCCCCACAAAAGTAATATATGTAAAATATATTGGCTAATCAATTCTAACAAAAAACTGTCGTTTTTTAAAACATTTTATCGAAAAGTTTACAAAAACTTAACATAACTCTCATTGTTGTATTAATAATATTAATACTGAATAGTGAATATCTTACTTGTAGAATGTCCTTTTCTTGTGAAAAGTATGAATGTGAAAGAAAAGCTTTACACTATAGGAACGACTACGTTATTATAATGAATTTAAAAGGAGGTATATTCTTCCTTTTAAAAAGAAGAGTGTAAACAAATGAAGGAAGTGAACCAATGAAATTGAAGAACACTCACTTAAAAAAAACGCTTGAGTGGTTCAATAAGAGGAAGAAACTACGCAATTCATTAATTGTATTGGGAAGTTTACTTGCTACTCTATTTATTGTTGTAAATATAATAATTTCCATTCAAGATATATCTGAATTAAAACAAGCTGTTCCACAACCAACTTTAATTTATGATGCAAATAATGAAGTTGCGACTAAATTAGCTTCTTCTAAAACAGAAGGAGTTAAAAGGAAAGATATTCCTGATATTATGGTTCAAGCAATTGTTGCAGTAGAAGATAAGGAATTTTTTAGTCATCATGGTATTTACTATAGTGGAATCATAAGTGCTGTATTTAAGAACATTACAGCTGGTGAAGTTGTGGCAGGTGGTAGTACAATTACACAACAACTTGCAAAAAATGTATTTTTGACACAAGATCGCACATACTCACGTAAAATAAAGGAATATTTTTTAACAAAAAAAATAGAGCGTACTTATTCAAAAGATGAAATTATAGAAATGTATATGAATCAAATTTATTTTGGTGAAGGTGCTTGGGGGATAAAAAGAGCAGCTAAATCGTATTTTGATAAAGAGGTAAAAGACTTAACAATTTCAGAAGCTGCAACGATTGCAGGATTAATTAAAGCGCCATCTGCGTATTCGCCGTATAAAAATTTTAATAAATCAATTGAAAGACGTAATGTCGTATTAGGTTTAATGAAGGAGCAAGGATATATTTCTGAAGAACAATATAGTCAGGAGAAAGAATCAGGTCTTGTATTACGACGTGGTGTTGACGATAAATATAAGGGGAAATATTCTCAATACGTAGATTATATTGTTAGAGAAGCGATGGACAAGTATGAATTAACACAAAATGAAATTTTAGCAGGTGGTTATCGTATTTATACGGAACTTGACCCGAAAAAACAACAAGCGGTTGAAGATGTTGTGAATAATGATAGTTATTTTAAAGATAGTGGTTCAGATCAGCTTATGCAAACTGGAGTGGTCCTTATGAATCCAAAAACTGGCGGTGTTCCGGCTTTAGTTGGAGGTAGAGGTCCTTATCAATTTTTACAGTTTAATCATGCAACACAATTAAAAAGACAGCCAGGTTCAACGTTAAAGCCTCTTGCAGTGTATGTACCAGCATTAGAGCAAGGATATGAAGTATACGATGTATTAAAAGATGAACCGTTTAATATTAAAGAATATGCACCACAAAATAGTGATCATACGTTCCATGGTAATGTGACGATGTATGAAGCTGTGGCAAAGTCATATAATGTTTCAGCAGTTTGGCTATTAGAGCAAATAGGGTTAGATAAAGGATTGAAATCTTTAGAGCGGTTTGGTATTCCATTAGAGCCTGAAGACCATACGTATCCGATTGCTTTAGGCGGGATGCATGTAGGTACATCTCCATTTGTAATGGCCCAAGCATATAGTACATTTGCAAATGATGGTGTTCAAGTGGAGGCTCATGCAATTAGAGAAATTCAAAACGCTGAAGGTGAAACGATTGGGAAATGGTATAAGAAAGAGACACGGGTGACGAGTGAGAAAATTGCTCAAAAGATGACATATTTATTAAAAGGTGTTGTCGAAAAGGGAACAGGTGAAAAAGCGAAAGTTAATAATGTTGATACGGCGGGTAAGACAGGTACTACTCAAATTGTAAATGGTCCAAGAAATGGTGCAAAGGATTCATGGTTTGTTGGATATACGCCAGATTTAGTAGGTGCGATTTGGGTAGGATATGATAAAACTGATAGCGAGCATTATGTTCCGGGAGGGAGTCAAATTACGACGACGATGTTCCGGGATATCATGAAAAAAGCAAATGTAAATCCAGCTCAAAAAGCATTCCAGTTATCGCTAATACCTGAGGCTGACTACAAAAAACAATTGCAAACAATCGAAGAGGAAAAACGAAGGAAAGAAGAGGAACAACAAAGAAAACAAGAGCAGCAAGAGTGGTTTGATAAAGTGAAAGAGTGGATTCCATCATTTTGGTAAAAGAAAGAGGCGAATAACGAAATTCGCCTCTTTTTCGTATGAAAAATAAAGTGAAACTTCAATCATTAGGGGGGCTATCCACCACTAATGATTAGCCCATACTAATCGGGAAATGATATTACTCGTTTAGTATAATGTTCGTACTGCCAAAGGATTGAGAATCGTATGTGATAATGATTTTGCCTTTACTAATAGGTTCGTAAGGTAATTCTTCTTCATAACTACCATTATTTTCATTATGGATAGAAAGCGTGATTTCATCAATTTCTCTATTTATATACTGATCTTTAATCGTTTCAGCAATTTGAAGTAGCGTTTCGTAACTAGAAGCTTTCGTAATAAGCATTCCTTTTATAACCTTTTTTTCATTATTTGTTGCATTGGAATAAGGGATGTTGCTTTGTTTTGTATACAAAAGCTTGTATGGAACTGTTTTTCTCTCTGCTTTTGATATAGTGGAATATTTTAGAGTAAAAAAAAATCCTACACATAAAATAATGCATACCATAAGAGCAATCCAAATGCGTATCAGTGACATAACTCTCATTTTCATCCCTCTTTCATATCTTTGACTTCACTATTTATCATACAAAATGAGGATTAAGATAGAGTAAATTTGAGGTAAAGAAACGTAAAGAAGGAGCACTTATCCTCCCAAATAAGTGCTCCTTTCTATATAAAAGGAGAAATTTAATCCACAGTCAAATGATGCATATTATTATAAATACGCTTATTTAGTGAAAATTAGTAAATTCGGAAGACAGTTAGTACAGCAGTTGTTTCACCTGTGTTTGGAATAGAGATAGTATTTGCTGTAGGTTGTACAGATATTGTTGTGCCAGCTGTTAAAGTGATAATCGTTGAGAAAGAAACCGCACTACCGATAACGTTAGTTGAAAAATTACGACTAGGTGGTTGGCCGTTAAACGAAAGACCGAAGCCAAATGGTGAAGAACCTGGGAAAGTTGTAGATGCAGAGAAACTAATATCGTATACACCAGTTTCTAAAACAGTTAGAGTATCAGAACCATTATAGGAGATGTTTGTTAATTCGAATGTTTCATTGAATTGTATATTGCTTCCTGGTGATACTGTTTGTGCATTTGTGTTTCCTAATACAGCTGTAGTTACAGGAATTGGAGTACCCGCTGGTCCAGTAGCACCAGTAGCACCTTGAGTACCAGTAGCACCTTGAGCACCAGTAGCGCCTTGAGCACCAGTAGCACCTTGAGCACCAGTAGCACCTTGAGCACCAGTAGCACCTTGAGCGCCCGCCGCACCTTGAGCACCAGTAGCACCTTGAGCACCCGCCGCACCTTGAGCACCCGCTGAACCTTGAGCACCAGTAGCACCTTGAGCGCCCGCTAGACCTTGAGCACCAGTAGCACCTTGAGCGCCCGCTGGACCTTGAGCACCAGTAGCACCTTGAGCACCAGTAGCACCTTGAGCACCCGCCGCACCTTGAGCACCCGCCGCACCTTGAGCACCCGCCGCACCTTGAGCACCCGCCGCACCTTGAGCACCCGCTGGACCTTGAGCACCAGTAGCACCTTGAGCACCAGTAGCACCTTGAGCGCCCGCTAGACCTTGAGCACCAGTAGCACCTTGAGCACCCGCTGGACCTTGAGTACCAGTAGCACCTTGAGCGCCCGCTGAACCTTGAGCACCAGTAGCACCTTGAGCACCCGCTGGACCTTGAGCACCAGTAGCACCTTGAGCACCCGCCGCACCTTGAGCACCAGTAGCACCTTGAGCACCTTGAGCACCCGCTGGACCTTGAGCACCAGTAGTACCTTGAGCGCCCGCCGCACCTTGAGCGCCCGCCGCACCTTGAGCGCCCGCCGCACCTTGAGCACCCGCCGCACCTTGAGCACCCGCCGCACCTTGAGCACCCGCCGCACCTTGAGCACCCGCCGCACCTTGAGCACCCGCTGGACCTTGAGCACCAGTAGCACCTTGAGCACCAGTAGCACCTTGAGCGCCCGCTAGACCTTGAGCACCAGTAGCACCCTGAGCACCCGCTGGACCTTGAGTACCAGTAGCACCTTGAGCGCCCGCTGAACCTTGAGCACCAGTAGCACCTCGAGCACCCGCTGGACCTTGAGCACCAGTAGCACCTTGAGCACCCGCCGCACCTTGAGCACCAGTCGCACCTTGAGCACCAGTCGCGCCTTGAGTACCCACCGGACCTTGAGGTCCAGTAGCGCCTTGAGCACCCGCCGGACCTTGAGGTCCAGTCGCACCTTGAGGACCGGTTGCGCCAGTTGCCCCTCCGCCAAGACAACCAGACCCATATTGAACTAGGATAGTTTGGATCTCTGTAATGAGTTTAACTAGTTTGTCGATAGTACAGCAATCTACTTTGAATAACTTAGCGATATATAATAAATAGTTAAGCAGGATTTGCAGTTCAACGTATAATGCTCCGCATGAGAAAGGTTTTGTTTTTAAAATAGTTAATAAGTTAGCGATAATAGAATTTCCAATCTTTTCTTGACCGGGTGATAAATCTAAGCAATTGAGGAATTTTTGTAGGTTATTTAGGGTATCGATAAGTTTACCGATATTAGCTTGAGAAGGATTTTGGAATACAGCTTGAATATTTTCACCAAGGGCTTGAAGAAGTCGAACAAACTCTTTCAGTCCGGACTTAGAGATGTTAATAAAACTGCAAGCTCTTACTTCGCAACAATCATTACCATAGAATACTTTCCCTTTATTTTTGTTGTTCATCTTTTCATTCCTTTCTATATATAGAGTAAATAGACATTACTATATATATAGAAAGGAATGAAAATTAAACTAAATTTGTAATGGATAATCTACCATTTCCCAAAAAATAAGAAGTTTACCTACTTAGCAAGAATAATTAAGAGATAGAGAAAAATTTATATCATTTCAAGAAGATTAAGTTAAAATAAAAAACTGCAAACCAATTGTTATATATTCCGTAACAATTGGTTTGCAGTTCGTGGAACAGTCCATCATTTGTATTGATTCATTCTTTCATGGTTTGTTTTAGATAAAGTTGGAATAGAAATAGTGAAAGTTGTACCGGCTGGATTACTAGTCATTTTTAATGTACCGTTATGATTTTGAATAATTTTCTTCGTTACTGATAGGCCCAGTCCTGTTCCTGAATCTTTTGTTGAGAAGAATGGGTCAAAGATATATTCTTGAATAGCTGGAGGAATACCAGTTCCGTTATCTGTGAAAGTAATCCGAACAAAGTTATCTAGGCGATAACTAGTGATTTGAATAGAAAGAGGTTTTTCGCCTTGAGCATCAACAGCGTTTTGAAATAGGTTTAAAAACACTTGAACAAGTTCATGGCGATCAATATGGACTAAAATATCATCTAATTCATTAGAAAAATTATAATCAATTGAAATGTTATGCAAGAAGACCTCACTTGCTAGTAGCTGTTGAATATATTCACGTAAAAATGTATTAATGGGAAACGGTTCTCTTTTAAATTCGCGTGTTTTCGATATAGATAAAAATTTTGTAATAATACTATTTGCACGATCTAATTCAGGAATAAGTAAGTTTTTAAATAATTCTTTATTTGATGGAGACACGCTCTCTTGTAAAAATTGTAAGTATCCCCGTACTGTTGTAAGAGGGTTGCGTACTTCATGTGCAATCCCGGCGGCGATTCGTCCTGCTAATGAAAATTTCTCTGCATCACGTTCTGTGTTTAAATAATGAAAAACGCTAATAACTCTAAAAATTTCTCCATTATAATCGCGAATAATTCGATTATTAATAATGCCATAGTTTTTGTCTAAAACCTCTTCATTATATATTTCGATTCCTGTTTTTAAGGTTTCAATAGCTTTAATTTTTTCTTCAGGTAAGTTAAGCAATTGTTGAATTGGCTTTCTAATTATTTCGTTTCGTATTACACCAAAATCATCTGCAGCAGCTTGATTACATAATGTAATATTCCCTGTATTATCAATAAAGGTTACATGATGTGAAAAAGCATCAAAAATATGAACAAAGTGTTTTTCAAGTTGTTCAAATAAAAATAATGAATCGCGAGTAAGTTGAAAATCAGCTTCTTTATTCTCTTTTCGTATGCTTTGAATAAAATGGTTCGTTCTTGTTTTCTTTATTTGCAAACCAATAAGTGGATTTTTATATGTGAAATGATGCGGCAATTGATTCACAAGTTCTTCATAAAAACGTACTTTATTTTCTAGTTCTTCTATTCGTTTTTCATGAGATAAAATATCATCGGTTGGAAGCATAAATAAATAACCCCTCAATTTAAAAATTCTTCCATTTAGTATATCATATTTTTATACAGATACTCTTAAAGAAAGAGCTACTTAATGAATTTGATTAGCCAAGATGATTGGGAAGCCAGTGGAATGAATATCAGATGAAAGTTGAAAAGGAGGAATATGATTGTTTTTCATTGGAGTGACAGGTTGGGGAGATCATGATTCTTTATATATAGATCCCTATGAAAATAAAAATAAATTACGAACATATAGTGAACATTTTCCTATTGTCGAAGTGGATAGTTCATTTTATGCGATGCAACCGGCACGAAATTATACAAAATGGGCGATGGAAACACCGAAAGACTTTTCTTTTGTCGTAAAAGCGTATCAAGGAATGACAGGGCATATGAAGGGAGAAACTCCTTTTTCGACGTTTGATGAGATGTTTGATGTGTATAAACAATCGATTCTTCCTTTAATAGAAGCGAATAAATTAAAAATGATTTTATTTCAATATCCACCATGGTTTGATTGCAAAAAGAAAAATGTAGATTTCCTTCGATATACGAAAGACAAAATGGAGGGTTTGCCGTGTGCTATAGAGTTTCGAAATCAAACATGGTTTTATCCAAAAATGAGAGATAAAACGCTACAATTTTTAGAGAAGGAAAAATGGATTCATACAATTTGTGATGAACCGCAAGCGGGACTTGGTTCGGTTCCGCTCGTATTAGAGGCGACGGATTCAAATATAACATTAATTCGCTTTCATGGTCGAAATATTCATGGCTGGCTGGATAAAGGAGAAAATTGGAGGGCGGTTCGCTGTTTATATCGCTACAATAATAAAGAATTGGAAGAATGGGCAGAACGACTAGAGCAATTAAAAAAGAAGTCAAAGGACATATACGTATTATTTAATAATAATTCGGGCGGGGATGCAGCGGATAATGCGAAACAACTTATGAAAATAATGAACATTACATATGGTGAGCCCAAGCCTGAGCAATTAAATTTATTTGAACGATGATAAACAAGAAAGGCACTGTACAAACAGGGGGAATGTACAGTGCCTTTCTATATGAAAAAGAGGGGTAACAATGTTACTGAGCGTTTGGTTGATTCAATTGTTGGCTTCGTAATAAATGATAATGGTTATCATTATCATTGTCAATGGTTTTTCGGAAAATATGTAAAAAATTTTTTATATTTATTTTTTGAAAAGAAAAAAGAACAGCGATTAATGCTGTTCTTTTCCATTGACGAATTGTTGTAAATCAAAAGGAGTTATCGCTTGGATAAATTCTTTTGAGATAAGTGTTTGAACAAGAGTGCTCTCAGAAATGCTAGCACCTGTTTTCTTTTCATAAGCTTGTTTTAATAAATCGAGTTTTTCAGCCGTTTCTTGCGGTAATTCAATTGTTAATGTGTTCATAATTTCTCCCCCTTACTATTAGAGTACCACTACAGTATAGGAGAGACAAGAAAAGAGAATATGAAACAAAAAAAAGGTTACCAAATTTACAAATGGTAACCTTTTTTTTGTATAAGAGTTATTAAGCAATACCGATATACTTTAAAGTTTTTGATGGAGTACTGTGATCAAAGAAGTGTTGTAAAAATGCAATATCAACACCTGATTTGTATGCACAATAGCCCCAAGTTTTTCGAAGTGTATGTGAGCTAATCCCTTCTAATCCAACTTCTTTTGCAGCTTTGTTTAAAATGTACCATGCATGTTGTCTCGTAATAGACTTTGTTCCTTTTTGAGACTTTAATAATGGTTCATTACGTTTCCAAGTTTTACGTTCTTTCATGTAGTCTTCGATTGCGTGCTGTAAGTCTTCATTTACAGCAAACCATTTATGTTTCTTTACTTTTTCATTGTAAAATAAAATGGAATGGCGAACATTTTCGTTTTCATCGATTACATCACTAACTTTTAATTGTAAGATTTCACTTACTTTTAAGCCAGAATTTACAGCTAATACGAATAATAAGCCATCACGTTTCGAAGATTGTAAAAGTATATTTTTGATAGTTTCTAATTGTTTTTCATTTTGAATAGGTTGTCCTGCTTGTTTCATTTCACGCACTCTCCTCTTTTATATGTGTAAAGGAAAGGATTAACTTGTTTCTTACTATAAAGGGAGAGTGTGAATTTCATGTGAACTCCTAGTGAAATTAAGACAAATTATTTGACTTCTTTCACTTTTTGTAAATTAAAATAAAATACAACGCTATTAGTGGTATTATACACACCGTATTCGGCGCGATGGAGATCTAAAATGTTTTTCACAATGGATAACCCAAGGCCAGTACCTCCAGTATGACGGCTACGAGAAGCGTCTAAACGGTAGAAGCGATCCCAAATTTTTTCAAGGCTTTCTTCTGGAATAGGATTGCCTGTGTTTTCAATTTCGATTTTTACTGTATCTTCCGTTTCTACAACAGAGACGTGTATTTTTTCACCATCTGGAGTATATCGAATTGCATTGCTAAGTAAGTTTACAACGACTTGCTCAATACGGCTACGATTTGCTTTAACAAATAGAGAAGAGTCAGCATGGATGTCCACTTGTAAATGTTTTTCCTCCATACTAAATAATAATTTTGTATAGACTTGTTGAATTAATTCACCGATCGAGAATGTTGACATTTCTAGTTTGTACGTACCTGATTCTAGTTTTGCTAATTCTAACATTTCAACAATGAGCCTGTTCATATTATCTGTCTCTTCCAAAATAACATTTGTATAATATGTCGTATCTTTACTTACGCCATCTTGAATACCTTCAGCGAAGCTACGAATAACACTAAGTGGTGTTTTTAATTCATGAGATACACCAGAAATGAATTCTTTTCTGGTTTTTTCTAATTGACGTTCGCGTTCAATATCTTGTTGTAATTTTGTATTGGCAACATTTAATCGGTCGATTCGATCTTTTAAATTTACAGAGAGTGTATTAATACTACTTGATAACCCGCCAATTTCATCGTCTGCTGTAACAGGTAACTTCTCGCTAAAATCAAAGTTGGCCATTTTTTTTGTAACGCGATTTATCTTAATTAATGGTTTAACAATGATTTTTGAGTAGTAGAAGGATAACAAAATAATAACGAGAAACACGATAATTAAGGCATAGACATAATAATCTTTTAAAACGAGCATCGCTTCATTAACAGGTTGTAAAGATGCTATCACAAAAGCGTACTCCTTAATTTCTCCGTTTTCCATAATAGGCTTTACAAAGACACTGTTTTTTATATTTTCCCCACTATCTAAAATATACGTGTTTAATTGATTTGAATTAGAAGTACCTTGTCTAATAGTTCTTGCAAAATATTGAACAGCTTGTAATGTTTCAAAATCCTTTGCAAGACGAACCTCAGCCTTGGAAGGAAGCTGTAATTTAGATATTACCCCAGTAAAATGGATTGGAGAACCAGTATTATCATATCGATTTTTAAGTTTATTTTTAGATGGATTACCACTAATGGATTGAAAATCTGAATTGAATTGTTCATTTTCCCATCTAGTATTATTAGTTATTAATTCTTGAGGTGTTATTATATTATTCGGTTGGAGTAGTCCGTCTACATAAATTATTCCATCTTTTTTTAATCCTAAGTTTGCGAATTTATTATATTCTTCTGGTGTTAAAAGATTGTTAAGGGGGATGGAATAGGTTTTATTATTGTTAGGGTTAATCACATCAATGTAAAAACTGTATTCACTTTTAATAATTCCGTTAGAATCTAAAAATTGGATTTCGGCATTTGTTTTATCGTGAAATTCTTGTTTTAATTTTCTAGTTTCCTCAAAGCCTTGGTCGCTTTTCTCGTAATTATCTACGAATTTTTCAAAAGCCGTTTGAACGGTTTTTACTTTCTTATTAATATAGAACTTCTCTAAAAATAGAGATTGTCCAAGGAAAAAAAGGAGAAATATGATTGTAAATAAAGTTGATGTTAATAAAAATAGTTTAAAGACGATGCTTCTGTTCTTCACTGTTTCACCTCGTATGAAAAATACTGTAATATAAATGATTTCTTAATTATAACAAAGGTTACAAAAAAGTAGAGGGGATAAATCTGTCTCTCTCTAAAGTAGTTTTTTATAGAAAGTCACATAAAGAGAAGGTGCAGTGACTGTCGAAGTATTTTAGCATAAAAAAGAACTCGCCAGACGTATGACAAGTTCTTTAATGTACTGTTACTGAATTGCTGCATCTAAAGCGATTTCAATCATTTCGTTAAATGTAGTTTGACGTTCTTCAGATGTTGTTTCTTCACCAGTGAAGATATGGTCGCTTACTGTTAAAACAGATAATGCATTTACACCATATTTAGCTGCTAATGTGTAAAGAGCAGTTGTTTCCATCTCTACTGCTAATACACCGTAATCTCCAAGTTTTTTAACCATGTCCATGCTCTCACGATAAAATACATCTGCTGTTAATACGTTACCAACACGAACGTGTAATCCTTTTTCTGTTCCAGCATCGTAAGCTTTCTTTAAAAGATCAAAGTTTGCAGCAGGAGCAAAATCAAAACCTGGGAATGTTAAGCGGTTCATATTAGAATCTGTACAAGCCGTCATCGCAATAATAACGTCACGTACCTTAACATCTTTTTGAATTGCACCACATGTCCCAACACGAATTAAATTTTTCACTCCGTAGCTTTGAATTAATTCGTTTACATAAATAGAAATAGAGGGAACACCCATGCCTGTACCTTGAACAGATACACGCTTTCCTTTGTAAGTTCCAGTGAAACCTAACATGCCACGCACGTTGTTATAACAAGTAACATCCTCTAAAAATGTTTCAGCAATATATTTTGCACGTAATGGATCACCAGGTAATAGAATAGATTCAGCAATTTCGCCTTGTTTTGCTTCAATATGTACACTCATGAAAAATCCTCCTTATAATGTATTGATAGAAATCAATATCATTTGCATTATACACTACGATTCCTTTCAATTAAAATCTTTTTTATTTGTAATATGTGCAAAAGAGGAGGATTTCATAAATCATAATCTAGAATATATATTTAAGAGGTTTTGCATGGATAAAGACAATAAAAATGGTAGGTGATATTTTGAAAAATCTTGTCATTGGGCTTATTGCACTAGTACTTATTGTGGCAGGAGGATTTTACATAAAAAAATATCAAGAAACTGTAGAAACGACCGGAGATGTTCAAGAAGTGAACTGGGATGTAAAAAATAAAAAGGGAAATGAAAAAGTCGATATTTCGTTTCAATTGCTAAATAAAATGAATAATGAAGTTCGTGGTGTGAACGATCAAATTCGAGCAGTGATAGTGGATGGGAATTTGAAAAACATACAACAAACGAAGCCTATATTTGCTGGAAATGGATCGTATAAGCTATCTTCAGATGTAGCAAAAGGTGAAGAGTACACGATATTTTTGTATGAAGATGAAAACAAGTCCGTGGAATCATTTTCTAAGAAAGATTTTGGTGAAGAAAAAAAGGAGAAAAACAAGGACAAGAATAAAAAGAAACTACCTGTCGATACTGTACTTACAAAAAATATAGGAGAGCATCAAGTGTCTCTTTTATTTGGTGCATTACATCCGAATGAGGCAACGACATTAACATTTCAATTTCAAGCGAAAAAGGGAGAAAAGCTGAAATTAAATTCAGGGAGAGGTGAAGTCAACGCTCTATATATCGTTGATGAAACGAGGAAACATCTTTTATATGCCATTCCTGTTGATACGGATGAACAATTACAATATCGTATTACATTTCCAGAAGAAGGAACATATAAAATATGGGGGGATTTCTATATAAATGGTAAGAAGTATGAAAAGGAGTTTAGTATACAAGTGCAAAAACGAAAAAACAGCTAAGTACTTAGCTGTTTTTTCGTTTTCCTATTAATTTTGTTACAGAGAGCATTGTAATTGGTAAAGAATGATTCTTTCGAAATGCTAAATATTTTCCACTCCATGCAGGTTTGTATTTTTCTTTGAAATGTCGTAAACCGCTGAAGCTATATGTGTAACGAACGTTATTAAATATTGCAGCAGCAACTCGTTCAGACCAGAACGATTGCGTTGATAAACCGACATTTGAGAGTGGTGCCATACCAATATTAAAGGAATGGTATTCATTTTCTTTTGCCCAGTGGAATAAGTGGATAAAAATTGCATCCATAATTCCGCTAGGGGCATCTGGATAATAACGCATTAAATCAACAGATAATATGCCACTTTGATATACTGGCATAAAGGTTGTGAATGCAATGATTTTTCCCTCTGCATCAGATAATGTAGCGATAGGGGCACGACTAATATACTCACGATCGAAGTACCCAAGTGAAAATCCTTTCTCTTTTTTTCCGCCGAGCCAAGCATCAGACACTTTCTTTAATTCCTCGTATAATTCGTCTGAGAATGGTGGCTCATGAATAGAGAATGTATAACCTTCTCGTTCAAAACGGTTGAAAGTAGCTCGCATACCAGCACGTTTTTTTCCTGTTATTGTAAAGGTATTTAAATCAACGACAGCCTCTTCGCCAAGTTTAAAGAAGTTGTAGCCGAAATCGTGGTATAAGCTCATCCATTTGCTTTCAATTTGATAGAATACGCAAATATACCCAAATCGATCAGCCTCAGCTAAAAATTCTTGCAACACAGTGCGGTAGGAGGATGGATCACCAATTGGATCACCTAGTACAACAAGACGTTTTCCAGTAATTGAAAAGAGAAGAAGTGCTTTTCCGTCACTACTGAAGAAGAACTGTTTATCTCCTAAAAAACCTAAATGACTAAGTACGTTCCCACCATGTTCATCTAAGAAGTTTTCTAACCTTTTATCATTTGCTGGTTGCCCGGGAAATTGACTACGGTAACGATTGGCAATTAGTGAACCGATAAGTAAAAAAGTAGGAACGAAAAAGGCTGCTGCTAATGCACTTCGTTTAACTTGTGTAATATTTCGAACGACAAAATCAGGTTGGAATGCTTCTTTTGCACCCGCAAATAAAATACCTAAGTTTTTATATAAATATAACGTAAGTAATAAGAAGATAAAAACTTTTACGATGTCAGAAAGAGAGACTTCCATTTTCTCGCGTGCAAATCTTTTACGAAGCATATACAACACAGCAAGTACGATTAATAAAATAAAGGTTTCTTCAATATCAATTCCTTTTAGGGTATTAAAGATTGCTGCTCCAATTAAAGAAACAATCGTCATATAGTAAGAACGCTTTGTTCCATAATATATGCCTCGCGAAAGAATCAGGAGGAGAATACCGAATGTTAATGATAAGCTAAAAGAAAATTGAATAAGGTGCTTTGGAGCTAAAATATGTAAGGCGTGAGCTCGATTTATACTAGTCGGTAAAATTGTTGATAGAATAACCATTAAGCCAGCGAATACGGTTAAAGCGGCGGATGCCCAGGAACCTAATTTTCCTAAAAAATCACGTTGTAAAGTCCAAATTACACCAGTTGTTTCTAATGCAGGTGCAATAAATGGTTTGTCTTCAATTTTTTTTATGGCCGCTCCTGTCATTTCAAATGCTGCAAAAATGAGACCAAGGCAGAATGGTAAGATGTAATAGACAAGTCGATATAATAACATAGCGGGTAGTAATACGCCTGTATCAACTCCGTATTGTCCTAGTCCGGTTAAGAAAACAAGATCAAATGAACCAAGGCCACCAGGGACAAGGCTTACGACACCAGCTAAAGCAGCAATTACATAAACACCTAAAAACTTTTGAAATTCGATATCAATTCCAAACAATATTAAAATGACGTACATAACGATACCAGCCGATATCCACTCGACTAATGAAACTAATGAATATAAAACAGTTGGATTTTTCTCTTCTTCTTCTTCATCATCTTGTCCGTCTGTCTGTTTTGTTTTTCTATTTTTAATTTTAGAAAACCCAATATATATAGGAACGAAAAGAGCAAAGAAGATAAGAACAGGCCATAACCACGGTTTTTCGTGCAGAATAAAACTAGTGTCTAATATTCCAATAAGGCCGAGGAATGACAGAATGGCTAATCCGTTAATAAAAGCGGTTGTCATCCAAGCAATGCTTTTAATAAGTTTCCCATTCTCTTTTATATGTGGGCGATATAGCATTGTACGTACACCGGCACCAACAAGACCACCAAAACCGATAAATCCATTTAAAGTGTTTGCAATCCATGAGATACGGAAAATCTTTTGTACAGGTATATCTGCTTTTAAGTAACGAAGCATAACAAAGTCATAAAAGAACATTGTTGAAACGGCAAATGCACCGAGTGTAATCGCTAAAAATACCCCACCAGTTGGAATGTTTTTAATTGTTTCAATTGCTTCTAAAAAAGAAATGCCAGCTAATTCTTTTTTAGCTTGAAAGAAAACAATTGTTAAGACAACAAATGGGAAGATTATTTTCCCGATTTGTAAGAAACGTTTCCATGAAAACGACATAAATACAACTCTCCTTGTGTAAGAAAACTGAGACAATAATATTATTATGACAAACTTCAAGAAAAATAAAAAGGTAAATTCCTGTATAGGGAAGCTATTTTTTATATAGGTTATATTTAAAAGAATATTTCGTTTATCGGAAAATTAAGTTAATATAAGATAAAAGAAGGAAGAGAGGGGAAGTAGATGATTATAATAGGTTATGCAGGATATGAGTTAGAAAAAGCAAAACCGAATACATCAGAAGATTTTTTTAATAGATCTGAAGTGACATATATATTAAATAATCAAGAGAAAACCTTTTCTGTCTTATATGTTCGATATTTTGAAGAAATTTTACAAGAAATTATCCCTTTTGAAGGAAATCCAGTTTATAAAGTAGAAGAACAAGACGTATATTTACGAGATATTGTAGCGATTGCTTGTTTAGTGAACAATAAAGAGCTACGGACGCAGAAACGCTTGTATCTCAATGAAGTAACAGACTTTCAACGATACTTTGACGAGGGAACAGTGGTGAAAGTACAAGAAATATTAGCTGAATTACATAAAAATAAAAGAGTAGAAATAGCGTAAAACGGCAAAGGAGAGAGAAGCCATGTCTAATTTGATGGTTGAAAATCAAACAGAACAAGTTTCTATATTTTTAGAAGATGTAATTTCCTTGATAACTAATTATGTGAATTATCATACGTTACCTTCTTTATTGGAGGAGACACCAACAGGAAACGAGCAATATTATAAAGGTATATTAGCATCAATAAGAAGACTTCTTGTTTTTTGTGAAGAAGGACTTGATGCATGTTTTGTTTTGTTGAATGGCCAACCATTTCGAAAGACCGCAGCTGAAAAAGTTTTATATAAGATTTACCATCAAGTAATTGCAGAGTTTTTTTCGCCAAAGAATGATCATTGGTATGAAAATAGTCGTTCTGCTTATACAGGGAAAAATTCTATTGTTTTTCAGCAAATCCCTCCTGGATCTATAGAACGAGTGATGAAGGAGTTAGAAGGGAAATTTCAATTGATGCGTGAAGAACTAGAATATTATGAGACAGATTACCAAACAAAAATGTTGCACAAATATTAATTAAGGAAAAGAAGCTAAGGAGACTTAGCTTCTTTTCCTTTTGTACAGTTATATAAGGGATTTTCATTGAATATATTTAAGTGGATAGCAATAAGGAGGTGTAACATGAGTCAGCAAGGTGTATTTACAGATTACTTTCATGAAGTAGAAAGTTGGTGTGAAAGTGTTCTTCACGTATTAGATAGCCGTGCAATGGAAGTGTATGATGTCCATATGCTTGCTTATAAAATTCAAACGTTATTAGAGCGTATGAAAGAGCATGAATACGACACAGATGCCGAGTTTATGTATGAAATAAGTGAGGATGTAGAACATATTCAACACCATTTACAGGAAGTGTTTATGCAAGAAGGAGAGGAATATGAACTATGTGAAAGAGGGGATAGTGAACGAGCTGTTCCGATTGGGGGGCATACCCTTCCGCCATTACCTTATCCATATAACGCGCTAGAACCGTACATTTCACGAGAAATTATGATGTTACACCATGATAAACATCATCGTAGTTACGTGGAAGGATTAAATAAAGCAGAGAAGATGATGGAAGAAGCGAGAAAAACAAATCAATTTGATTTAATTAAGCATTGGGAAAGAGAAGCGGCTTTTCATGGATCAGGTCATTACTTACACACGATATTTTGGAATAATATGAAAAAAGATGGGGGCGGGGGTCCACGAGGGGCATTATCACAAGAAATTGAGAAGGATTTTGGGAGTTACTTACGTTTCCAAAAACATTTTACAGAGGCGGCCTCGAAAGTTGAGGGGTCTGGATGGGCGATCCTTGTATGGGTGCCTCGGTCCGGAAGATTAGAAATTTTGCAAAGCACGCTTCATCAATTGTTTACACAATGGGATACGATACCGCTCCTTGTACTAGATGTATGGGAACATGCGTATTATTTACAATACCAAAATCGAAAAGATGAATATATTAAAAACTGGTGGAATGTTGTAAATTGGCCTGATGTAGAAAAAAGATTTGAAACTGCGAAACAAATTGAATGGACACCATATTAGACGCAAATTCCCTGCGTCTTTTTTAATGGAAGCAGCAGGAAGATTTCGTTCATATTTTAAAAGGCCAAGCATACACTTGTACAAAAAGTGCCAAAAGGACGTGGGGGGAAATATGAGACGAATTTGTATAATAATTACGCTAATTATAATGTACGCAAGCGTTATACCGATTCCTGCATATGCAAAAATGAACGGTGGTGTCAGTGCTCGTAACGCAGTCTTAATGGAGCAACAATCCGGTCGTGTGCTATATGGAAAATTAGAACATGAGCCACAAAAAATTGCTAGTATAACAAAAATTATGACAGCATTGTTAGCTGCTGAATCAGGAAAAATGAAAGAGTTAGTATCGGTTAGTAATGAAGCGGTACGAGTAGAAGGATCGGCAATTTATTTAAAACCTGGACAAAAAGTGAAGCTAGAAGATTTAGTTTACGGATTAATGCTTAGATCTGGTAATGATGCAGCACAAGTAATTGCTGAAAATGTGGGAGGGAGTATAGAAGGGTTCGTATATTTAATGAATGAAAAGGCGAAAGAAATCGGAATGAAAGATACACATTTCTCAAACCCGCATGGCTTGGATGGGGATGGATCGCATTATTCGTCGGCTTATGACATGGCATTATTAACGAAATATGCAATGGGGAACGAGACCTTTAAGAAAATTTTTGGAACAAAAACGTATAAATCAGATTCTTGGGATTATCCGTGGAAAAATAAACATAAGCTTGTGACATCTTATTATGAATTTGCAACAGGGGGAAAGACAGGTTTTACGAAGAAAGCAGGACGGACGCTTGTCACAACAGCTTCAAAAGATGGACTAGATTTAATTGTCGTAACTTTGAGTGCTTCTAGTGACTGGGATGATCATATGAATTTGTTTGATAAAGGCTTTGAACGCTATAAGCAAGCGAAAGTTTTAGGACAAGGAGCAATCACTGAAATAAATGAAAAGAAATATGCCAATCATGTTTATACGAAAAATAGTTTTTCTGTACCTTTAACTGAAGAGGAAAGAAAGAGCGTGTTATTGAAAGTTGAGCTCGATAAAAGTGAAAAACTTACGGATGGAGTAAAGATTGGGAAGACAGAAATTTATGTAGGGAACGAGAAAGTTGGAGAACGAAATTTGTTTTACAGTAAACGAAAGTTAGTAGCTACAACGGGAATGTATTGGAATAACGTAAAAGAAATCTTCTCTTACATGATAGGTGTTGGGATAGATGGTTAATCTCGTATGGGCAGCGATGGCAGTTATAGGGATTGTGTATGCCATGATAAATGGAACGATGGAAGAAGTGACCAAAGCAATATTTGAAGGGTCAAAAGATGCTGTAACGATTTGTATTGGACTTATTAGTGTTTTAGTATTTTGGCTCGGTTTAATGAAAATTGCTGAGGAAGCTGGATTGTTAAAGAAGTTAGTATCACTTTTTATGCCGATAGTAAAAAGATTATTTCCAGAAATACCGAAGGATCACCCGTCAATGGGATTCATTTTATCAAATATGATGGCGAACTTTTTTGGGTTAGGTAATGCAGCAACACCTTTAGGTATTAAAGCAATGGAACAATTGAAAGAGTTAAATGGTGGAAAGGATTCAGCAAGTCGTTCTATGGTGACGTTTCTAGCATTAAATACTTCAGCAATTACATTAATTCCGACTACTGTCATTTCAATTCGAATGACTTATGAATCAGCAAACCCTACTGAAATCGTTGGCGTAACATTTATAGCACAAGTGTTATCGATGATTGGAGCGATTTGGATTGACCGCTATTTTTACCGGAGAAGGAGTAGAAAGGGGCGGAAAAAATGAGTATTGTAAATACAATTTCATTATGGGTAATTCCTTGTGTAATTGGTTTTATCCTTTTGTATGGCACGATAAAGAAAGTTCCAACGTATGAATCGTTCGTTGAGGGCGGAAAAGAAGGGATTCAAATTGCGGTTTCCATTTTGCCGTTTATGGTTGGAATGCTTGTATCTATTTCTATTTTCCGGGCATCAGGTGCTTTAGATGCGATGATATCGGTAATGAAGCCGATGTTAGACTTTATTCATGTACCAGCCGAAATCGTTCCACTTGCACTTATACGTCCGATTTCGGGATCTGCTGGTTTAAGTATTACGACCGATTTAATCGCTACATATGGGCCAGACTCGTTTATTGGTAGGTTAGCTTCAACGATGCAAGGTAGCACAGATACGACTTTTTATATATTAACAGTATACTTTGGGGCTGTCGGTATTAGAAAAATGGGAGATGCATTAAAGGTAGGACTTTTTGCAGATTTAATCGGAATTATTTGTTCGATTGTGTTTGTTTCCCTATTGTTTCGGTAATGCTATTCATTTTTTGCGCTATTTCGCTTATAATACGTATACGACCACTATTAACGTGTAGTTTAATAGTGGTTTTTTTATGCGGTATTTTTGACAAAATGGTGAACTTTTATCGTGGACAACATGAAAAAGTGTAAATAATAATAAAGGGTGAAAACGTGGTATAGCCTTTATACGTTTATTATCATTGCTATGTTGTTAAAGGTAGGCGAAGTAAATGGCATAAAGCTTAGGCGGTTGCCAAGTCTTTCTAATGTAAGGTAAGATAAATTTGAGGTGAAAAAAAGAAATGGAACGATTACAAAAAGTGATTGCGCAAGCAGGTATTGCATCGAGAAGAAAGGCTGAGGAATTAATTCAGCAAGGGAAAGTGAAAGTTAATGGAAAAATAGTGAAGGAGTTAGGAACAAAAGTAACTCCTCAAGATAAAGTGGAAGTAAATAACATCCCTCTTGAAAAAGAAGAACCTGTTTATTTTTTACTATATAAACCAACTGGTGTAATTTCAAGTGTATCAGATGATAAAGGAAGAAACGTTGTAACAGACTTTTTCCCTGAAATTAGACAACGTTTATTCCCAATCGGACGCTTAGATTATGATACGTCTGGCGTATTATTGATGACAAATGATGGTGAATTTGCAAATGTATTAATGCATCCGAGATATAAGGTTGAAAAAACGTATGTTGCGAAAATTAAAGGGCCATTAACAGGTGATAAAATTCGCATGTTAGAACGAGGTGTTGCATTAGAAGATGGGAAAACAGCACCAGCACAAGTGAAAATTATTTCTTGGGACAAGCGTAAAGAGATGGCGATTGTACAATTAACGATTCATGAAGGACGTAACCGTCAAGTACGCCGCATGTTTGAAGCGTTAGATTGTAAAGTAATGAAACTAAAACGTGAACGTTATGCCTTTTTAGAAGTTGGTAGCTTGCGTCCTGGTGATGCAAGAGAATTGACACCACATGAGGTGAAACAATTACGTGCATTGGCTTCTACAAAGCCTCGTTAATCTATAGTGTGAAACTTTCACCAGTGGAATGCTCCGCTGGTGATTTATTAAAAAATACATATATTTATCACTCGTCGAAGAGAGGGGAGACAATATGAAAAAAAATCGCTTATTATTTCGTGTTATCATTTTGCTCATTTTAAGCGGTGCGGTAGGGTTTACGCTATATCAAGGATTTTTTACTGATAAAGAGAAAATGCAAATTGGAAAAGAAGCACCTAACTTTGTTGTAACTGATTTAGAAGGAAAGAACATTGAATTAAAAGATTTAAAGGGAAAAGGTGTATTTTTAAATTTTTGGGGAACTTGGTGTAAACCTTGTGAAAAAGAAATGCCTTATATGAATGAGTTATATCCGAAATATAAAGAAAAAGGCGTTGAAATTATTGCCTTAGATGCAGATGAAACGGATATCGCAGTGAAGAACTTTGTGAAACAATATGATTTGAAATTCCCAGTTGCAATTGATAAAGGGCAAAAGATCATAGGTACATATGGAGTAGGCCCATTACCAACAACCTTTTTAATTGATAAAGAAGGCAAAGTAGTAGAGCAAATTATAGGTGAGCAAACGAAGGAACAATTGGAAGAGTACTTAAAGAAAATTACTCCATAATTAAGAAAGCCTTTACATAAGAGGTGCTTACGTATAGCGCCTTCGTTTTAAGAATTCTGAGTATTGCGGTAACTCTGAGCTGGAATATACAATAGTACATATAGATAAAAGGGCGGTGAGAGCTTTGAAAGAGATTAAGTGTGAATGTGGACATGTTAATCCGATAGGAACCATTTTTTGTGAAGCATGTGGGAAACCATTTGAAAGTAATGAAAATATGAAATTATTGGATATGAGATATGAGGGGAGTGCCCGGAGATCTCTCACACATACAAAAACGATAGTCGATAAAATTTGGAGTTTTTTCTCTTCTGTAAAAGTAGGTGTATGGTTAATTGTAATAACTTTAGCTGCATCGGCAATAGGAACTATCTTTCCCCAAGAAATGTACATAACTCCAGGAATCGAACCAGCTGAATATTATAAGACCGAGTATGGATTTTTAGGACAATTATACTATCAATTAGGATTTAATAATTTATATGGATCATGGTGGTACATGATTTTAATTGCTTCCATTGGTATTTCACTTGTTATATGTAGTTTAGACCGTGTCATTCCTCTTTATAAAGCTTTAAAAAAACAAGGGGTGAAAAGACACCCAAGTTTTTTAAAAAGACAGAGAGTGCACGGGACTGGTACGCCGCATGAAGGTGACTTAGAACGAGTTCAAATTAATTTAAAGAAACGTAATTATAATGTGAAAGTGGAAGACGGGAACGTTTTAGCGGAAAAGGGACGTTTTTCCCGTTGGGGTCCATATATAAACCATATTGGTCTTATTATCTTTCTATTCGGTGCAATGCTACGTTTTTTACCGAGTATGTATGTAGATGAAGCACTTTGGTTACGTGACGGTGAAACGAAAGAAATACCAGGAACAGATGGTCAATACTATTTGAAAAACGAAAAGTTTATCAAGGAAGTTTATGATAAGAGTAAGGATAAAGAAGTTTTTGATAAAGCAATTGATCGTGTTGGTGATAAAATGATTGCGAAAAACTTCCAAACAAATGCTGTATTATATAAAGCGGTAGGAGAAAATATAGCGGGTCAAAAACCAAAATTAGAAAAGGTAAAAGAAGCTGAAATTCGAGTGAATGAGCCACTGAAATTTGATCAATTTGCTGTTTATCAAGTGGATTACAAAGAAAGTGAATTTAAAAGCATGTCTTTCCATTTGCAAAACAAAGAAAATAATCAAAAGTGGGGACCGATTAAAGTAGATTTAGCGAATCCTACAGAAAAATATGATTTAGGAAATGGGTATTCTCTAGAACTATTAAGCTATTTTCCTGATTTTTATTTTGATGAGAATGGAAGGCCGAATACGAAAACAAAATTACCGAATAATCCTGCATTCGTCTTTAAAATGTTTACCCCGGAAACACCAGATGGTGAAGTTAGTTTCGTCGGTATTCAGCAAAACATAGAGCCTGACGGGAATAATAAATATAAAATGTCATTTGCAGGTGTGGAAATGCAAAATGCAACAGCTCTTACAGTAAGAAAAGATTTGACGCTTTGGATTCTCGGTATTGGAGGATTTATATTTATGGTTGGTGTGATTCAAGGTATGTATTGGAACCATCGCCGTATTTGGATACAACGTGTTAATGATGAATGGTGGGTTGCAGGCCATACGAATAAAAATTGGTTCGGCTTAAAGAAAGATATTGAAAGAGTACTAGAAGGAACAGCGATTCCACAACCACACGATAAAATAAATGATAAAAAAACTAGTTAAGGTGGGGAAACGATATGGTACAAATAAGTAGTAATTTTCTGTTCGCCGCGTTCATCTTATATTTAATTGCAACTTTATTTTTTGGAGGAGCAATTAAAGAAAAAGGTCATAAATGGGCAAATATAGGTATAACTATAGCAATTTTAGGATTTATTGCGCAAATAGTATATTTTGTTACAAGATGGATTGCATCAGGACATGCACCAGTTAGTAACTTTTTTGAATTTGGTACATTTTTCGGCATGATGCTTGTGGGAGCTTTTATCATTATGTACTTTGTATATCGTGTAAGTATTATTGGTTTATTTGCTTTACCGGTAGCTCTTTTATTAATCGCTTATGCAAGTATGTTCCCGAGAGAAATTTCGCCGCTTATCCCATCTTTAAAGAGTAATTGGCTACATATTCATGTAACGACAGCGGCAGCGGGACAAGCAATATTAGCAATTAGTTTTATTACAGGCGTAATGTATTTACTGAAAAATGTAGATCAATCAATAAGAAGTAAGCGTACATTTTGGTTAGAGACAGTAGTTTTTACACTTGTTTGTACAGTTGGATTTATTGGAATCACAACGGTATTTTCTAGTATGAAATACGAAGCGAAGTTTCAATGGGTTGATAAAAATGAACAACAAGTTGAGATGAAGTATAATCTCCCTGCTTTAGTTGGACCGCATGAAGGGAAGTTAATGACAGAAAATAAATTAGAGCCAACAGTTGAAGTCCCCGCGATTGTAAATGCGAAAAAATTAAATACTGTTATTTGGTCAGTGTTAGTCGGAACACTACTTTATATTGTATTAAGACTTGTTTTACGTAAGCGAGTGTCAGCGGCACTTCAGCCGTTAGTAAAGAATACGAATAGTGATTTATTAGATGAAATTGGGTATCGTTCTATTGCGATAGGATTCCCAGTGTTTACATTAGGAGCATTAATCTTTGCAATGATTTGGGCTCAAATCGCTTGGACGCGCTTTTGGGGTTGGGATCCAAAAGAAGTTTGGGCGCTTATTACTTGGCTCTTTTATGCTGCGGTATTACATTTACGCTTATCTAAAGGATGGCATGGAGAAAAATCCGCCTGGCTTGCAGTAATTGGTTTTGCAATCATTATGTTTAACTTTATTGTAGTAAACTTAATTATCGCGGGTTTACATTCATATGCATAGAGAAATAAAATAGGAGAGTGTATGTCACTTTCCTATTTTATTTTTGTCAAATTTTCTTCTTTTTTGAGAAAAACATGACAAAGTAGCGGTTGATTCTGTAAAATGATGTCGAGGACCAAATATACTGTTCAAAAAAAATACATAGTTTTGGAAAAAAAATGAACAAACTTTATTATTCTTGTGAAGCATAATATGGGAAGTAGAACGTTAAAAAATGCTTAATTAAGCGAGGATAGGTGCAACATTATATTGTAGAAGGGTAGGTGTAAACCGTTGTGGTAAAAGTACGCAGCGGGTAGAAATGGAAAATGAATCAAGAATTTTAATTGTAGACGATGAGGATCGTATTCGTCGTTTATTAAAGATGTATTTAGAAAGAGAGCAATACACAATTGAAGAAGCGGATAATGGTGATACAGCTTTAGAAATGGCGTTACAAAATGATTATGATTTAATCCTATTGGATATTATGATGCCTGGTAAAGATGGTATCGAAGTGTGTAAAGGGATTCGTGAGAAGAAAGCGACACCAATTATTATGCTGACAGCAAAAGGTGAGGAAATAAATAGGGTACAAGGGTTTGAAGTTGGAACTGATGATTATATTGTAAAGCCGTTTAGCCCGCGTGAAGTAGTACTTCGTGTGAAAGCGGTATTACGCCGCGCTGTACCAACGACATTCTTTACACAAGATACAACGACGAAAGATGTTACTGTGTTCCCTCATTTAACAATTGATAATGATGCGCACCGCGTTACAGCGGATGGTAATGAAGTAAACTTAACACCGAAAGAATATGAATTACTATTATTTTTAGCGAAAGCACCGGATAAAGTTTTTGACCGTGAGCAATTGTTAAAAGAAGTATGGCAATATGAGTTCTTCGGAGATTTACGTACAGTTGATACGCATGTAAAGCGTTTACGTGAAAAGTTAAGTAAACAATCACCAGATGCAGCGAAGATGATTGTTACCGTTTGGGGCGTTGGTTACAAGTTTGAGGTTGTGAACGACTGATGCTTTGGAGAAGTGTAGTAGGGAAGTTATGGATGACCATATTACTTCTCGTTTCGTTTGTTCTTGGATTTGTTGCTATTTTACTTTCACAGTTTTTTAGAACGTATTATGTTGATATGAGTCAAGCTAGGCTTCAGAAAGTTGCAACAAGTGTCACGGAATTAATTGAAGAAGGTGCCGATGTAAAAACGATTGAGGATATTGCTTACAAATTTTCTGATCCACTTTCAAGGATTATCATTGTAGAAGATGGTAAGGAAATTTCTTCTTCGCCGAAACAAGAAGGATTAGTTACTCTTACAATAGATGATCTGAAAAATGATAAAGAATTAGCAGCTGTTTTTACAGATAAAAAGGATATTAAGAATAATATTAGAAAAGCTTCCAATAGTAGGAAGAATAAGAACACTGAAAATGATATTATGATCGTCGGTAAACCAGTACAGTCAAAAAATCAAAGTGCGGTGTTTGTATATGAATCATTGCAAGTTCCAATACAAGGTATGGAGAGAACGACTGATTTTATTTTCTTATCAGCTGGGATTGCGATTATTTTAACAACTTTCTTTGCATTTTTCTTATCTACTCGAATTACGGCACCGCTTCGCAAAATGCGTGAGGTTGCATTTGAGGTAGCGCGCGGGAAATTTGATACGAAAGCCCCTATGGTGTCGCAGGACGAAATTGGTGAGCTTGCAACTGCTTTAAATCAAATGGGGAAACAGTTGAAGTTTAATATGAATGCCCTGCAGCAAGAAAAGGAGCAGTTAGCTAGCATTTTGAGTAGTATGGCAGATGGTGTTATTACGTTAAACCAAGAAGGTGAAGTCGTTGTTATCAACCCACCGGCAGAACATTTCTTACAAGTTTGGCAAGAAGAAAAAGAAGTGGAGTTAAGTAAAAAACTGCCTTCTGAACTTGTTGAACTATTCCATCTCGTTGTAGAAAGTGAGCAACAACAAGTTGTTGAAATTAATTTGCAAAAAGGTAACTACGTAGTTCTTATGACACCGCTTTACAATCAGACAAAAATTCGTGGAGCTGTAGCAGTATTGCGAGATATGACGGAGGAGCGTCGTCTGGAGAAAATGCGTCAAGACTTTATTGCAAATGTATCACATGAACTCCGTACACCGATGGTAATGCTTCAAGGATATAGTGAAGCAATTTTAGATGATATTGTGCAAACGAAAGAAGAAATTAATGAGTTTGTTCAAATTATTTATGATGAATCTGTTCGTTTAGGTAAACTTGTAAATGAGTTATTAGATTTAGCCCGTATGGAAAGTGGGCATGTAGAGTTACATATAGGTGAAGTAGATATTCATCCATTTGTCGAAAAAATTGGCCGTAAATTCCAAGGGATTGCAAAGGATAAAGAAGTCCAATTAACAGTGGATTTCCAAAGTCCAATTGAACAATATCCGTTTGATGCAGACCGTATGGAACAGGTACTGACGAATTTAATTGATAATGCAATCCGTCATACAAATGCAGGTGGACATGTTACACTTGTAATTAATACGAAAAATAGTGGCCTTACTTTCGAAGTGCAAGATTCAGGTGCTGGTATTCCAGAAGAAGATATTCCGTTCTTGTTCGATCGATTCTATAAAGCTGATAAAGCAAGAACGCGCGGGAAAAAAGTTGGAACAGGACTCGGGCTTGCTATTGCTAAAAATATTGTTCAAGGTCATGACGGAAAGATTTTTGTATCAAGTGTCGTTGGAGAAGGAACTATATTCTCTGTATATTTACCAAATCGTATAATTTAGATGTATAAGTTTTTTAAAGTTGATCATGAATAAAAGCTTTACTGTTTTTTTATTTTTTTGTAAGTGCAATTAAATAAAGAATGGTAAAGTTTTTTTCTTTAATAATCAGAATGAAAATAAAAAGAGAGGTGCCATAATGAAATGAAACTTTATACAAAAACAGGTGATAAAGGGGAAACGAGTGTCATAGGTGGCCGAGTGGATAAAGATCATATACGTGTAGAAGCTTATGGCACAATTGATGAGGCGAATTCTCATATCGGATATGCCATGTCTAAATTACAAGAGGAATGTTTTCGTAACATCTATAACGAACTTGAAAATATTCAACATGAACTATTTGATTGTGGAGGGGATTTAGCAATAGTAGAGAAGAAAATCCCTTATAAAGTAACGATAGAGATGGTCGAGTATTTAGAGAGACGAATTGATTCGTATACAGAAGAAGCGCCGCCGTTAGAGCGTTTTATTTTACCAGGCGGTAGCGAGGTATCGGCTGCACTACACATTGCACGTACAGTTATAAGAAGAGCAGAACGTTGTATAGTGTCATTGCAAAAAGAAGGAGAAACTAATGAAATTGTTCTAAAGTATGTAAATAGGTTATCTGATTATTTATTTGCGCTTGCTAGAGTAATAAATGCACGTTTACAAGTGAAAGATGTGGAATATAACCGCAGTGCACTTGTTTTTCGTAATAAAGAAGAGAAGGAAGTGGAGTAATTCACTTTCTTTTTTTTGTATACTTTTTTCTGTAATATCCCACAATAGAGAAGGTATGACGGTTATTAGAAAACGGAGGATGTATATGAAAGCGTTAAAATGTGGCGTGGTGATATTGAGTATATTATTTTTATCTCAATTACATGTTTACGCTGAAGAGAATCAGTGGTTATGGCCTGTTGATGGGCAGCTAAGTGATTATTTTGGGACAAGACATGGGAAACACTATGGTATTGATATAGCTGCGCCTATTGGAACGCCTGTTGCAGCTATTCAAAATGGTAAGGTGACAAAGTCTTATTTTTCAAGTAGTTATGGAAATGTTGTGTTTATTAAACATGGAGAATATGAGGCTGTTTATGCGCATTTAAATAAGAGATATGTAGTTCAAGGGGATAACATTTCAAAAGGAGAGCTAATTGGAGAGGTAGGGAATACAGGAGAATCGCGAGGAGCGCATTTACATTTAGAAGTGCATCAAGGGAGATGGACGATGGAGAAAAGGAATGCGATGAATCCGTTGCTTGTTTTAAATGAACAAAAAAATCAAGTTGTGTCATCATCGCTATATGTTGTACAAAAAGGTGATACTTTAGTTGGCATTGGTCGGAAATTTAGTATGACAGTTGAAGAAATTAAAGTGAGGAATGGATTGCGACAAGAGCAAATCTATCCGAATCAACAACTATACGTTAAGTAAAGGAAACGTCCCCAAAGCATAACTTTTGAATAGATTTATTTTCTTCTTAGTTAAGATTACGATAGTAAATGAAATTATATCGACTTAATAACAAAATGCGACAATAAGAGCAATCTATTACTAACGAAAAACCGTCCCAAAAGATCTTTTGGGACGGTTTCTTTTACCAAAAAATAAAGACACATATAAATCCAGAAATAGCTAAGTAGCTATATAAGTAAAAGACTTTTGTTCTTGTTTTTTCTTTTGTCCGAAATAGTACGATAGTTGGTTCGATTAGACCAATTGTAAGACAAAGTAAACCAAGAAGCATAAAGCCAATTGAAAGAGAATACAGGGCGATTTGTGGTGCTTGAAATGGAATCATCCATTTTAATAAAAATGCAATAAGTGCAGTGTAACAAATGCTACCGATGTATTTATTCAATGGTGTATCAGAACGGAAACCAGGAAGTTTCTTGGAAAAAGGACGGGAAACAACTTCTGTTTGTAAAGATGTATGTTCTTCAATTATTTTTTGAGCTTCTTTTCCTTTTTGGAAAAGGGATAAAATCCAGTTTCGCTCACCTTGGAAAATAAATTGAGAAGTTGTTAAATAGTGATCAACTTTTACCTTATTCCAACTCTTCCATGGATGACGCTCACACAATTTTAATTTACTTTCTGTTTTTTTATCATACTGATAAATACTTATGCCATCTTGGTCAAAAGTAGCGTAGTATGTCTCTCTTGAGAATGTGCCTAGATCAATTGGACAGTAGAAAAGTAATTCTTTTTTCAAATAAAAGTATTCTTTTCTTAAGTTCTTTTTCATTGCTTCTCGAATAGAGTGTCTTTTATCTTTCTTCATGACATTTCCTCCATAATTCAGAAAATGTTCTTATCTTAACAATTCAACATCTTATCACTTTTGACGACATATGACTAGGGGATTCATAAGAGAAATACCGAATTATAAAAAATATGGGTTGTATTGTAAAATATAGTGATTGCTTCTTTAATAATATAAAATAAATAACTTATTTTTAATAAGTTACACTTTTTTTGTTCACAATACGATCATGTTGTTGTATAATGAAGTGGAAAATAGAATATCGGTCTATCTTCGGGGCAGGGTGAAAATCCCGACCGGCGGTGATGAACAGTTAATAATTTCGTTCTAAGCCCGCGAGCCGTTAAGGCAGGATTTGGTGTGATTCCAAAGCCGACAGTACAGTCTGGATGGGAGAAGATGGAGGTTCAAGCGTTCAAAAAAGATAAGTATTTGAACGTCTGTTTGATGTGCCTTAAAATTCTCCCTTTGTGTAAATCACAAAGGGTTTTTTCGTTCTATGAAAAAATGGGCATAGCAGAACCTTTCCACTTTCCATGAGAAGATCGATGGAAAAGGAGAGAGAAAGATGAAACAAAAAAACAGTGTAGTGCAGATGGTGAGTGTAGCGATGCTAAGTAGTATTGCGTATTTACTAATGATGTTGGATTTTCCATTCCCAGGGCTTCCGCCATTTTTAAAGATTGATTTTAGTGATGTGCCAGCTTTAATTGCGGCGATAATTTTTAGTCCAATTGCAGGTGTAATTGTAGAAGCGATAAAAAATATTTTGCATTACGGGATTCAAGGAAGTTTAACGGGAGTACCAGTAGGAGAAGTAGCAAACTTTATAGCGGGATGTTTATTTATTGGTCCAGCAGCATTCTTATTCCGAAAGTATCGCACAGTAAAAAGTTTAACGACAGGATTAATGCTAGGCACAATTACTATGACAGTTATTATGAGTGTGTTAAACTACTTTATTATTTTACCAGCGTACACTTGGTTTTTAAATTCACCAGCTATGTCTAATGATATTATGCGACAAACTATTGTAACGGCGATATTACCGTTTAATGTAATTAAAGGGATTGTTGTAACAATTGTATTTGTAGCATTATTTTCACGCTTGAAAGTATGGGTATTTACAAAAATGAAAAATGCTTAAAAATATTAAACCATTAGCAGTTACGCTGCCAATGGTTTTTTTGTTAGTGAGAATGAAAAAGAGAGCAAAAACCCCCCTCATACTTATGAGGGGGGTTTGAAGTTAATAAAAGACTATTCGAATTTTAAAGAGTCGCCATCAAATGATTCGTCAGCAACTTTAATTGAGTCAGTTGGACAACCTTCGAATGCATCCATCATATCTTCAATTAATACATCTGGAATTTCAACGATACCTTGGTTATCGTCTAATGTTACAAATGCAATACCTTCATCATCATAGTCATAAATGTCTGGTGCAGCAGCACCACAAGCACCGCATGCGATACAAGTATCTTTGTCAACGATTGTATATTTTGCCATCTTTTTTCCCTCCTGATAATATGTATGTGAAAAGTTCGCCAAAAAATTATAACCTTATTGTAAAACGGTTTTTAAAACTTTTCAACATAAAATTATAATGATAATGCTTATCAATTAGAGTGTCAACTTATTTTTGAATTATTTCATAAGATTTTCAAAATACTTAAATGTTATTTCGTTTGATACAATAGAATATATACAAGCATGTAGTGTGAATATGATAAGTTAAATGAATAGCAGTTAATGTGCAATCGTATTGAAAAAGGAATGAAGTTAGACAGAGAGGTGGAAGCGGTAATGCAGCTACAATATACTTTATTATATTGTTTAAAACAATTGAATGGTGAAAGAACCGTTTCTTCGATTTATTATTTATTAAAAGGAAAGAGATCGTCGCAAACATTACAAGATGGGAATATGTTTCAAATTTCTTTTTTGTTTGGGATTTATAAGTCATTAAATAGAGCTGATTATGATCAAGAAGTTGCAAGGTTGTTACGAACGGATTTAGTTCAAGGTATACATGATAATACATATGTGTTAACGACTGCTGGTAACATGCAATTAAACAAATGGGAAGGTGACTTTGCCTTTCCAACGTATTTAAATGGTTTACACTATGGTGAAATAGGTGAAACGTTTTGGAGGAGATTATCATTGATAGTTCAAACCATTTCGAATTTACAACAGGCGAATACGAAATTTATTCCAATTCAACAGGATACAGAAATAATGATGTGGGTGAAACGCTTCCTCACTGGAATACCATATATGAGAAGTGAATTGGCTAAAAGATTATGGAAGGAAATGCATACTCTTTTACAAAAAAATAATCCAGTAGAGGCGACAATCGTAACATATCGGTTAACTGGGTATGAACGCATTGGGTGTACTTTACAACAATTAGCGGAAATTACGAAACAAGATATATTTCGAGTTTATTTTTTATTTTGGGGTACAATTCATTTCCTTATTCAAGAAGTTCGCAATAAAGAAAATGAGTTTCCATTATTAGCTGAAATTATATCTTATCCAAATGAGAAAGCTGATTTATTTAGCTTATCAACGAAAAAAACATATAATCTTTGGAAACAAGGACGCTCTTTAGAAGAAATAGCAACAATTCGGAATTTGAAGGTTGCCACGATAGAAGACCATTTTGTAGAAATTGCTTTACGAGAAAAAGAATTTTCTATTGAGATGTTTATGGAAAAAGAAAAAATAGAAAAAGTAACAAAAGTAATTGAAGCATTACAAACACGTAAATTGCGTGTGTTGAAGCAAGCGGTTGGAGAGGAAATCTCTTATTTTGAAGTCCGTCTTGTATTGGCGCGGATGGAGGGTATAAATGAAGCTTGAGGAATATTTATATAAGTGGTTTGGATATTCTGAATTTCGTCCGGGGCAAAAAGGAGTTATTACGGACTTATTGGAAGGGAAAGATGTTGTAGCGATGCTTCCGACTGGAAGGGGAAAGTCAATGTGTTATCAACTTCCGGGGCTTCTGCAAGAGGGTACGGTGCTTGTTGTATCACCATTATTATCTTTAATGGAAGACCAAGTTACGCAATTAAAGTATGTCGTGAAAAATCGAGTTATTGCATTGAATAGTTTTCGGACGTTAATTGAAAAAAGAGAAGCAATGAAAAAGCTATCTTTTTATAAATTTGTTTTCGTATCACCAGAGATGTTGCAGTCGGAACTTCTAATAAGAGAATTGAAAAAAATTCATATTTCATTATTTGTCGTAGATGAAGCGCATTGTATTTCACAATGGGGCTATGATTTCCGGCCAGATTATAAAAAATTAGATAAAGTAATTGAGAGTATCGGATCTCCGAAAGTACTAGCATTAACAGCAACTGCGACAAAGGATGTACTGCGAGATATAGCGGTAAGTTTAAATCTGAAAAATATCGCTGAGCATGTGTACTCAATTGATCGTCCAAATATTGCGATGGAAGTGCAATTTGTGGAAACAATAGAAGAAAAAAAAGAGGCGCTTTTTGAGCATGTAATGTATTTGCAAGGGCCTGGTATTGTTTATTGTTCAAGTAGGGCCTGGACAGAGCGTTTAACCGAGTATTTAAGAGGAAAAGGAATTACAGGTGTAGCTTTTTATCATGGTGGTATGGAACATGAAGAGCGTATGTTAATTCAACAACAGTTTATGAATGACCAGTTGCAAATTGTAATATGTACAAGTGCTTTTGGGATGGGGGTAAATAAGGCGAATACAAGATATATTATTCATTTTCAATATCCGACAAATGTAGCTTCCTATTTACAAGAAATTGGAAGAGCGGGAAGAGATGGAGAATTGAGTATAGCCATTTTATTATGTAGTCCATTGGATCACGATTTGCCAATTTCAATCATTGAAGATGAATTACCAAGTAAATCGCAAATACAATTTTTATTTTCGTTACTACAAGAAAGAATGTTTCAAACGAAAGTATTACCATTAGAAGATGTAGAAGAAATTTGTTATAATGCAGCAAGATTTAATGAACAGTATTGGCGTTTTACACGTTATCATCTCGAACATCTTGGAATCATACAACAGCGAAATCTCATGCTAGAGAGCTTGTCAGATGAAATAATGCACAGATTAATAGCGGAAGTGGAAGTGAGACTGCGTAATAAATATAGTGAGCTAGAAAATATGAAGTCATGGATACAAGTTCAAGGATGTAGACGTGAATATTTATTACAACAATTCGGTTATAGAAAAGAAAAAGAGATAGAAAACTGTTGTGATTACTGTGGTATTACAAAAACGGATTATAAAAAAAGACGAGCGCAACAGTTAGTTTTCGACTATAATTGGGAAACAGAGTTACAAAAGCTTTTCGGCCTAGGGAAGATGGAGGAATGATGAACATTCAAAGGCATAATGTTGAAGATATGAGTCCGAGAGAAATAAGACTGAATCTCTACATAACACAACTAATCATTATTGGTATCGGTTGTTTACTAGCATATATATTATTTCAAGATAAAAGAGAAGTTTATAGTTTGTGGAAATGGGAACCGGTTTCTATACTTGTAATAGGTAGCTTGTTAGCGATTTGTATTGTGTTATTAGATTATGTTGCAATGCGAGTCTTTCCAGAATCTTGGTTTGATGATGGTGGTATTAACGATAGAATGTTTCAAGGGATTTCTGTCATGCATTTACTCGTTATCACGTTTATTATTGGCTTTGCGGAAGAGTTTTTATTTAGAGGTGTAGTGCAGACTCATTTCGGAATTGTAATAGCGAGTTTAATTTTTGCTGTGTTACATATTCGGTATATAACGAAGCCTTTTTTGTTTTGTTTCGTCTGCTTTATTAGTTTTGTTTTTGGCTATGTATTCGAGTGGACAGGAAATTTATTTATAACAATCTTTGCACACTTTCTTGTTGATTTTATAATGGGGCTCCAATTAAGAAAATAAATGGAAGGTGGTGGTGAACAACGTGAGAAAACGAATTCCTGATTTTGAAGAGGAGTTAGAAGTTGAGCGAGTGGAAGAAGATGAAGGTTTACCGCCGCGTAGTGAAATTCATAGAAATAAAGAGAACAAACCAAAGTTTAAAATGAATCACATTTTCGTCCGAGTGTTAACATTTTTATTCATATTGTTACCTATTAGTATCCTATGGTATACGGATAAGTATATACAGGTAAAAAGTGATAGTAATAATGCTGAGAAAAGTGCGTTTGAAGTGATTTTTTTTGATTCAGCTAAGACTGAATCAAAGAAGCAGTCTGAGAAAGTAGCAACTCATGTTGTGAAAGATGGAGAAACTTTAGAAAGTATAGCGAAGCAATATTTCTCGGATGAAAATGGGATAGAAATAATAAAAAAGTATAATGATTTACAAGAAGACGAAGTGAAAGTAGGACAAGAATTGAAAATTCCTATAGAAGATAAGTCCACGAAGTATGAGAGCTAGCTAAATGAGTGATATAGCTGCACATAAAATTAAGGACTATACTTTACGAGGAGGGAGAGTAAAAAATATATGTCATGGATTATATTATTATGTACTCTCATATGCATTGGTTTTGTATGTCTTCTTGGAATGTATAAAGAAGCGATGCGTAATACAGTGTTGGAACATACTTTAGTATTCGAAGAATTTCCGGAAAGTTTTCAAAAAGTTAATGTTTTTTTTATTTCGGATATTCATAGAAGGGTCATTTCTAGCGCGCTAATTGAACGAGTAAAAGGAAAAGTAGATATCGTAATTATTGGCGGCGATTTAGCTGAAAAAGGAGTACCTTTATCACAAATCTCTTTAAATATTCAAAAATTAAGAGAAATAGCCCCTGTATATTTTGTATGGGGAAATAATGATTATGAAATTGAATATCACGAATTAGATGCTTTATTAATAGAAAATAATGTGAAGGTATTAGATAATACAAGATTTGTATTTGAGTCTGAATTAGGAGAGAAAATTTGCTTACTCGGTATCGATGATGTTGGATTAGAACGAGATCGTTTAGATTTAGCGTTGTCTGATTGTAAAGAAGAAGGTTTTCGCATTTTAATTAGTCACAACCCAGATATAATAAAGAAAATGTCTGGTAACGAACAAATTTCGCTCGTATTAAGTGGACATACACATGGAGGTCAGATTCGGTTGTTTCCATCTGAAAAGTATTTAAAGGGTGGTGTATATAAGCATTCTAATACGACTCTCTTTGTTAGTAATGGGTATGGAACAACATTATTCCCTCTTCGTTTTCGGGCACCTTCCCAAACACATATCATTACGTTATGCGGAGGAAAATAATGCCGACTTTAAATGGGACATATAATATAAAAGCTGTTTCGAATATACTCGGAATTCAACCGAGTACACTTCGCGCATGGGAAAGACGCTATCATATTATTGCCCCAAAGAGAAATCGTGCGGGGCATCGTTTATATACAGAAGAGCATATTCATATTTTGAAATGGTTAATGAATAAAGTTTCTGAGGGGATGATGATTGGACAAGCAGTTCAGTTATTAGAAGGGAATCGGTTGCAGAACAACGTTCAAAAAGAAAAAATTACTGATACAGAAGTTGTTTTAGTGGACGATATACTACAAGCTTTGTTAGAATTTGATGAAATTACAATTTCTGCATTATTAAACGAGGTTTTTAGTATATATTCAACGGAAAAGGTTGTTGCAAGCATCATTCTTCAAGTGGCAAACAAGTTGTTAACCTTAAAAAGTAATAATGAGATTACAATGTCGCAATTCAAATATGTTGTATCATTCTTACAAACACGTTTAGGAATGATCTATCATAATGCGTCGGTGTATTCTTCCGTTAACAAAGTTTTCGTTTTAGAAAATAATATATTAAAAGGATTTATTTTCGCGACGTATTTACGACTAAAAGGATATCAAACAATGTATATGGGGACAAGTTTAGATGAAGAAGGTATTTTACTAGCTATTGAACAATTACAACCTAAATATTTGTTTATATCTTTTGATGATGAACGAGAACTTGAAGAGGCAGTAGAATTTATTGACTTGTTGCAAGAAAAAAATGAAAACATCTCTGGTGGTTTTATAGGAAGAAAAGGCATTGGAGATCAATTAAATCTTCAAAATATCCTAATTGGTAACACGAAAGAAGAATGGGATGGATGGTTAAAGATGTCGGAATAGTCGTTCGAAAAGAACCATCTATTTTCTATTTCATATAATAAAAATTAGATGCAATGGTTACGTAGGGAGGGTATGAGATGAGACTGGAACGTTTAAATTATAATAAGATTAAAATTTTCCTAACATTTGATGATTTATCTGAACGAGGATTAACGAAAGAAGATTTGTGGAGAAATGCACCGAAAGTACAGCAACTATTCCGTGATATGATGCAAGAAGCAAATACAGAATTAGGGTTTGAAGCGGATGGACCGATTGCTGTTGAAGTATTTTCTCTACAAGCTCAAGGTATGGTTGTAATTGTAACAAAAGAAAATCACGAAGTGGACACAGAAGATGAGTTCCGTGACGAGTTTATTGAAATGCAAGTGACTCTTGATGAAAGTGAACATATACTTTACGAGTTTGCTACATTAGATGATGTAATCAATTTGTCAAATCGCTTATATAACCTTGGTGTAACTGATGGGAAGTTGTATACGTGGGATGATCGTTTTTATCTTTGGATAGAAGAAGAAGAGCAATTTCAATTATTGAAGGCGGATTTTATAGCTATTTTAGCGGAGTACGGTAATCCGTCAACAGCAACAATTTACCGCGTAATGGAATATGGTAAAGAATTAATGGATTCTCAAGCGATTGAACAAATATACAATTACTTTGTGAAAAAACAAAACCTCAGCTAATGTAACGTAGCTTGAGGTTTTATTTTTATTCAGCTGAAAATCTAAAATCTATAAAACGAAGTGTAGGTAACAAGACTAACCGATCTGTATGTTAAAATGTAATCAGTATTTCTTGATGAAATAATTGTTTTATCGAATGTATTTTGATGAAAATAAAAAATATTTAAATATTTAAGTATTTTACTTTTCTAAAAGCAATAAAAGGACTATAATAATAGTGAAAACGCTTGCAATGCAAAATAGTTTGTATATATTTGTTAGCGTTTTCTATTGCATTCCAAATTTAACGGTGTATACTAGGCAATGAAGGTTTACTAAACAAGTGAAATTACAGGGGGTTTACTTACTATGGTAGCCGAAAAGGGAACTCAAATGAAAACACAACAACAAGGGGAACAACATTTTGAATTGTTAAATTCAACACAAATTGTAATTAATGAAGCATTAGAAAAATTGGGTTATCCAAACGAAGTATATGAATTATTGAAAGAACCAATTCGTATGATGACAGTGAAAATTCCAGTTCGTATGGATGACGGGACTGTTAAAATATTTACAGGATATCGTGCACAACATAATGATGCTGTTGGTCCAACGAAAGGTGGAATTCGCTTCCATCCAAACGTAACAGAAAATGAAGTGAAAGCACTTTCTATTTGGATGAGCTTAAAATGTGGTATTGTTGATTTACCATATGGTGGAGGTAAAGGTGGAATCATTTGTGACCCACGTGAGATGTCTTTCCGTGAATTAGAAAGATTAAGCCGCGGTTATGTACGAGCAATTAGCCAAATTGTTGGTCCGACAAAAGATATTCCAGCTCCAGATGTATTTACAAACTCACAAATTATGGCATGGATGATGGATGAGTATAGCCGTATCGATGAATTTAATTCACCAGGATTTATTACAGGTAAACCACTTGTATTAGGTGGATCACACGGACGTGAAACAGCAACTGCAAAAGGTGTAACAATTTGTATTCGTGAAGCTGCGAAAAAACGTGACATTGATATTAAAGGTGCACGCGTTGTTGTTCAAGGATTTGGTAATGCGGGTAGCTTCTTAGCTAAATTTATGCATGATGCAGGCGCGAAAGTAATTGCAATTTCAGATGCTTACGGTGCACTACATGATCCGAATGGATTAGATATTGACTACTTACTAGATCGTCGCGATAGCTTCGGTACTGTAACAAAACTATTTAATAATACAATTTCAAATACAGAACTGTTAGAACTTGATTGCGACATTTTAGTTCCAGCTGCAATTGAGAACCAAATTACAGAAAAAAATGCTGATAAGATTAAAGCGAAAATTGTAGTTGAAGCTGCAAATGGTCCAACTACATTAGAAGCAACAAAAATCTTAACAGATCGTGGTATTTTACTTGTTCCAGACGTATTAGCAAGTGCTGGTGGCGTTACGGTATCTTACTTTGAGTGGGTACAAAATAACCAAGGTTACTACTGGACTGAGGAAGAAGTAGAACAACGTTTAGAAAAAGTAATGGTAAGATCATTCGATTCAATTTATGAAACATCACAAGTTCGTAAAGTGAACATGCGCTTAGCTGCGTACATGATTGGTGTTCGTAAAATGGCTGAGGCTAGTCGCTTCAGAGGTTGGGTATAATATATAATGTTTTGAGAAAACGTGATTTCCTTTCGAGGGAATCACGTTTTTTTGTTGAAGTATTAAATGAGGTGTTGTATATGGGGAATGAAATGATGGAACGAGTAGACCAATTAGAAGAAAAGGTTAAGGTGTTAGAGGGTGAACTTGCAAGAGCTAAGAGAGCCCGAAAAACAAGTATCGTTCGGGTGTTCGGTGAAGGATTATTGTTTTTAATATTTGGTGCATTTGTAGTTGGACCAATTATCGCGTTTATATTCACAATTATTACTTGGCTTGTTGAAAAATAGAATAAAAAATAAAAAAGAACGCTTGTTCTACACGAACAAACGTGCTATACTTTCCTTAGATAAGCAAAACGGAAACGATTTTAAGGAGAGATAAATGATGAAAATGACAGTAGACCAAAGATTTATGATGCCAGCAGATGTTGTGGAACGAGTGGAAGTTTTACGAAATAATCATAGTAAGCGTGGATCATTATTACAATCAGTAAATAAGTTTTTCGGTTTAGATACGAAAGAAGATTGTGTTTGGTTTTACGGTTTTTACGGAGTGGCTGTAAGTATTGTATTATTTATGGTATTCACATCAAATATTTTCGATTTTCTCTTCGCATAAGAAATAATGCCATAAGGACATTGCCACCGAATACATATATAAGGAAGTAAGGTAATTTTTTAGAGCGGGAGTTGGTAGTAATGGCGATGTTCCCTATTGAGCGTAATTATATTGGGTATGGAAATTCACGACCAGGAATTCCTCTTTCAAAAGTAAGATTTATTGTAAGTCATGACACGGGGAACCCTGGTAGCAATGCGATAGGAAATCGGGATTACTTTAATGAAATACAACCGAAAGCTTCAGCGCATACATTTATTGATGATAAAACAATATTAGAAATTGTCCCTATAAATGAAGTTGCGTATCATGTTAGATACAATGTGCCAACGGATAATGATTTATTCGGTTATGATGCGAATAAGGCCGCAATTGGGGTTGAACTTTGCTATGGTGGCGACGTAAACTTTTGGGAGGCATATACTCGTTTTACATGGTATCATGCTTATTTATGTCAAAATTTCGGTTTAAATCCTAAAAAGGCTATTGTGTCACACAAAACGTTGGATCCTACTCGGAAAATCGATCCTGAAAATGTATTAGGGCAACAAGGAATTAAATTTCAGCAGTTTTTAGCAGATGTCTATCGGATGTATGTTTCGTTTAGATGACAAATATATGAAAAATGAATACAATAAAGATAGGTGCCTACTGCTGTAAGTAGGTTTTTTCTTGTTTATATAAATAAAGCAGAGGTAGAAGACTAGGAGTGAACCGAGTATGCAAAAAGAAACAGTTATTATTATCGGAGGCGGTCCATGCGGATTAGCAGCGGCGATTTCGTTGCAAAAAGTGGGGTTAAATCCGTTAGTAATCGAAAAAGGAAACATAGTAAATGCAATTTATAATTATCCAACTCATCAAACATTTTTCTCCTCTAGTGAAAAATTAGAAATTGGTGAAGTTGCTTTTATTACAGAAAATCGTAAGCCATTTCGTAATCAAGCGCTTGCGTATTATCGTGAAGTAGTAAAGCGTAAATCTATACGTGTAAATGCATTTGAACGAGTGGAACAAGTTCAAAAAGATGGTGATGTTTTTAAAGTTGAAACGAAGAAGCGTGATGGAAACAAAGAAATATATGTGGCGAAATACATTGTTGTCGCAACTGGATATTATGATAACCCGAATTATATGAATGTACCTGGTGAGAAACTTGAGAAAGTAGCTCATTATTTCAAAGAAGGACATCCTTATTTTGATCGAGATGTCGTCGTAATAGGTGGTAAAAATTCAAGTATAGATGCGGCGTTAGAGCTTGTTAAATCGGGTGCACGTGTAGCAGTTCTATACCGTGGCGGGGAATACTCGCCAAGTATTAAGCCGTGGATTTTGCCGGAATTTGAGGCGCTAGTACGAAATGGGACAATTCAAATGCATTTCCATGCGCATGTAAAAGAAATTACTGAGCATACGTTGACGTATACAGTAGATGGTGAGGCAAATACAATTCAAAACGATTTTGTATTTGCTATGACGGGTTACCATCCAGACCACAGCTTCTTAACAAAAATGGGAGTTCGGATTGATGAAGAAACAGGACGCCCGATTTATACACAGGGTAGTATGGAAACAAACGCTGAAAATATTTTTATTGCAGGTGTAATTGCTGCGGGGAATAACGCAAATGAAATATTTATCGAGAACGGTAGATTCCATGGAGATGCGATTGCGCAAACCATTGCATCAAGAGAAGAATAAAAAGAAGCTGTCGAAATTCGACAGCTTCTTTTTTAATCGTGCATATACATATTTTGGATTGCTTCATGAGAATTTGTATTCTCTAATGCGACTAATAATTTAATACGCGCCTTTTGAGCATTTAAACCGTATGTGAATATAACGCCCATATCTTTCAATTGCTTGCCGCCACCTTCATACGAATATACATCTTGAACGATACCGTTGAAACAGCGAGACACTAATACGACAGGAATTCCTTTGCCTATTAATCGTTCTAGACTTGGAAGTGTTCTTGGAGGTAAATTACCTTGTCCAAGTGCTTCAATAACAATTCCGTCTACTGGTAGTGTTTCAATTGCTGATAATAATGTATCATCCATACCTGCGTATGCTTTTAGAACGACAACGTTTTTAGAAATTTGTCGTACTGTGCATGTTTCGTGATGCACTAAAGCATGATGGAAAACAACACCACGTTTTGTTACCATGCCAATTGGTCCGTACTGTGGACTTTGGAATGTCGCGACATTACTTGTGTGCGTTTTTGTTACATTTGTAGCACAATGTATTTCGTCGTTTAATACGACTAGAACGCCTTTTTTAGCAGCTTCATTACTACTAGCAACTTTTACAGCTGATAAGAAATTATATAGACCATCAGCGCCTAATTCATTACTAGAACGCATTGCTCCTGTCACAACGATTGGGATCGTTGCTTGAACTGTTAAATCAAGAAAATAAGCTGTCTCTTCTAATGTATCGGTACCATGCGTAATGACTACGCCGTGAATATCATCTTGTCTTACTCTTTCGTCAATGATGACTTGTAATTGTAGCATTTCGCTAGGAGTCATGTGAGGAGATGGAAGATGGAACACATCTTCGACAATTAAATCAACATCGCCTTCTAAATCAGGAATAAATTTTAAAAGAGGATTCTTTTCACCTGGTTGTACGACCCCGGTTTCTTTATCTTCCTCCATTGCAATTGTTCCACCTGTGTGTAAAACTAGGATTCTTTTCAATGCTTATACCCCTTTCAAGTTGAAAAATACATTTAGAACATAACATGTTTTGAGTAAATTCGACAATGAAAATGTATAAAAGTATGGTTAGAAAATGACAATAAAATAAATTACTTTAAGTGTGCTTCGGTAAGTGGTTATTAGGTTAGGTTTTGTTTATGGAAAATTATAGGAGACGATGTGTAAGTGTAGAGAGGGAAGGAGTGAGTTTTTTGAAAAAAGTGGAGAAAATTATAATTCGTATATTACTGATTCAATTTATTTGTCTTTCTGTCGTCCAACTGCTTTTTATACATAAATCTTCAGTGAAATATTTATCGAAAATTGTTTATTACGAAGGTGTCGTCACGCGAAATAAGGCGGAAATCTTACAGGTGAATAAGTAGTTTTCATTTTCTTCTATGATGGATTATGCTACAATAATTGAGGATTTAATGACGTGAGGCAAATGAGAAGAAGCAGGGGGAGAATACCTGCTTTTCGTTTTGTTTTTATAAGTGAAAAATGAGGTGTTACAATGGATAAACAAATTTCGATTGCTATAGATGGTCCAGCGGCTGCTGGGAAAAGTACAGTTGCAAAAGTTGTTGCGAAAAAACTTTCATATGTGTACATTGATACAGGCGCAATGTACCGTGCTATTACATATGCAGCCCTTGAACAAAAAGTGGATATTGAAAATGAAGAAAAGTTAATGGAAGTTGTAAAAAATGTAAATATTGAATTTCAGCAAGGGGAAAATACACAACTTGTATTTTTAAATGGACAAGATGTTTCTGAAGTGATTCGTACGCCAGATGTGACGAATCGAGTATCTATTGTAGCAAAGCATCGTCTTGTTCGTGAAGAAATGGTACGTCGTCAACAAGAGTTAGCTAAAAAAGGCGGCGTAGTAATGGATGGTCGTGATATTGGTACACATGTACTACCAGATGCTGAAGTGAAAATCTTTATGCTTGCTTCTGTAGAAGAAAGAGCGGAAAGAAGACATTTAGAAAATATGAATAAAGGTTTCGATTCTAATTTAGAGCAGTTAAAAGAAGAAATTGCTAGGCGTGATAAATTAGATTCAGAACGCGAAGTTTCTCCTTTGAAAAAAGCTGATGATGCATTGGAATTAGATACAACTTCTTTATCAATTGAAGAGGTTGTCCAAAAAATTATGGGGATTGTTTCAGGAGTGTTTGCGAAATAAAGAAAGGGGGATTATCCTCTTTCTTTTTTTGTTTGTTTAGAATTGTAAAGGATAAGTGAATTATGAGTTGCTTTTCTTGACAAATGAGTCAATTTATTAGAAGTTAGTTAAAGAGAAATGAAACTGTCAGAATATATTCGCTATTATATTTCAAAACATACTTTATTCAAGACGATTTTGCTGTATACTATTTATATAGAATTAATATAT
>NZ_JBHWYR010000028.1:0-59127 GCF_042728695.1 Bacillus sp. NPDC060175 | reverse complement strand
TTCTTCAATATCTATGGAGTCTTTATGTTGGTTCAACATCATAAATTCTTTTTTGAAATTGTCCCTAATATTTAATATTTCTTTATTTTTTATACACATATTTTTAGGAGTAAACCATGGATTTGTCCAAAATTCGGCATATTTCAAATTTGCACTAGTTAATTCATTCAAAATATTAGGATGATTAAAAGGGATTTTATTATCGACCATATATTTCTCAATATTATTTATGAATTCATTTTTTATTAATTCGTTCACATCAAATATTTTATAAACACTTAACAGTTCGGTAATAGAACTTGATAAAACCTCTCCGCATTTTGATTGACTTTTGATATTATCACCATACACCATAATATTATTAGGCATATCATCCATATTGTTATATTCTACTAATTCATTGTATTTTTTTTCAATACTATTAATTATTTCCTCATTCAAATCTTTATTTATATGTTTGAATTGTTCTTGCATTTTCTTGATAGTAATGAAATTGAATCTGTTATATTCTATCGCATCTAATTTTTGTATCTTTGATAATATTTGCTTAAATATATCCTTTTTCTCATCTAAATATTCTATGATTTCAAGTAAACCAATATCATATAACCTAGTAAATACCTTATGTGCTTCTATATCTGTAAGCTTAAATGTTTTTTGCAAATCTAAAGTAGTTACAATATCTCTTGATAATAAAAATTCAATAAACTTGTTTACTTTTAATTTTCCTAGCCCATCTTTTGCTTTATAAATTTTATAATTATCTGTAGAATTATAAAAAAAGAACAAATACTCTCCTTCAATTTTTGTTCTTCTATTAACTCTAAACACTGTATTTTTTATATTCCAATGATTCAAGATGATTTTTTCGTATAATCTATGGAAAAATACAAAATTTGGAGTAATTAACTCCTTATCAACTTTATATTCAAAGTCATTAATATTATTTGAACTAAAACTTACTTCATTAAATAATAGATATGGAGAAGTCTTCTTAATAGCTCGAGTTATAATATTTGAAAGTGGATATTCTATTTTTCGTAGCTTTCTATAACTATCGTCGTACTCATTATTTAAATATTTTTCGATTCTATTATTTAAAGGTTTATTAACTAGTCTAATCATCGATCTAAAATCTTTATTTTCCTTCAAAAGTTCTTTGTACCTTATGCGGTCTTCCTTCTCTGCATGTACCAAGACTTCTTTTAAATTCATTAAACACTCTTGATAGTGATGATGTAATTTTCCATAGTCTTCTAATTCTTTACTTTTATCTTCACCCTCTATCTCTGTTAATAGCTTTTTTTTCCCTCCTTTCTTTAAATCAATTGACATAAGCAATTGATCTAATTCTTTTTTAATATTTTTCATATATCGAAACGTGCTTGTTAATTCTTTATTTAAAAAAAAATCATTACGCGCCAAAAACTTTTCTCTCCGAACAACTACAGGATGAAATTTATTAGTCATTTTTCATCTTCTCCTTAACCAATAATCCTATATAGATTGCCAATAATATTACTCCTAAAATTAAATAAGACTTAAATAACTCACTATTACTATATAAATCATTAAATTTACTATCCCAAAAAGGACGTAATATTTTATTTGCATGATATAAAGGATTAAACTCAGCAATATTCTGAGCCCACTTTGGTAAAGCTGTTAATGGTAATGTCGCATCTGATAAGAAGAACATGGGAAAAAATAAAGTCATCATTAAAACTGTATACGTCTTAATTCTATCTATAAGTAGAGCTATCCCAATACCTAACAATAATGAATAACCAATAAAAATAATGTATGCTAATAAGAATGAGATTTTCTCAATACCGAATTCGATATTAAACATATAGATAGCAACTAAAATAATAAGGAGGAAGCCAATGATAGCTAATAAACCCGCTTTCAGTAAAATAACCCCAATAAATCGAGAAATTTTAATTGGGGTTACAGCTATTCTTCTATATATCCCCTTCTCTTTATCGGATATAATTTGATTTCCAACATTAAAAACAGATGTAGCAAATAAAATTAACATACAAAATCCAGGTATATATAAAGAAAAAAAGTCCACTCCACCATAATCATTTGACGAATACAATTTCCCAAAAAACACAAAACTTGCAACTGGCATTATTAAACTAAACAGTATATATAACGGCTGCCTTAAATATATTTTTAATTCAATTAAAAATTGTTTAGCAAATGAACTCATTGATTTTTTGCTCCTTCATGATTCCAAGATATATATATATCTGATAGACTTTTTTGTTCTTTATTTATTAATTCTTTTACCTCTCCAAAATAATGAACATTTCCCTTAATAAGAAACAAAATATGAGAACAATATTTCTCAACCTCTTCCATGTAATGAGAAGAAAGTAAAATTGTTGTGTTGTTAGATTGCTTTCTTACAATGCTCCACAAATCTTCTCTTGCTATAGGATCTAATCCAGTAGTAGGTTCATCTAATAATAGTAATCTCGGTTTGTTTAATATTGCCAATGCAATATTAACTCGTTGCTTCATTCCACCTGATAAATTCTTATAATACTCATTAATATATCCTTCTATCCCAGTTACAGAAATGATCTCATTTACATCCATCGTACTTTTATAGAATGTTGAAAATAATTTAATTAATTCTATAACTTTTACATCCTCATAAAAAGAATTCTCTTGCAAAACAACACCTAAATCTTCTTTAAAATCCTTTCCATTCAAAAAATTAACATTTCCTGATGTAGGTTTTTTTAAGCCTGATAATATTTCTAATAATGTTGTCTTTCCAGAACCATTGTGCCCAATAATACCAACAGTAGAATTTTCTTTTATTTTTAAGTTTAAGTCCTTAAGCGCATACATATTTCCATACTTTTTATCTAAATTATTAATAATAATATCCATAAAATCGCCTCACAATCAAATTAAGGGGGAGTGATTTATTAAATCATCCGCCTAAATGAATACAACAACCATCACAACATGAAGTAGATGCACAGCAAGAACAACTATTGCAAGATGAAATACCACTAGATGCAGCAGTTTCAGAAAGTGTAATACTTTCGTCAATTTCAATTAACTCAATATCACCAAATAACTCGTTAAATTCAAAATTTTCATTTCCTTTTTCAGTATTCATAAAAAAACACCCCTTTTAAATTTTAAAAAAATAACTATGATTCCTTAGTTTACCAAAAATACTAATCACTCCCTTGGTTAATTAAAACATATATTATGTTTTTTGGATAATGAATTCTACAAATATGTAATATTGCATATTTGATGCGTTTTTTAATTTTCTTCTGAAATTAATCTATTACCTAAAAGGAGTGGACTCCCACCGTTATCAAGTCAACACAACAATATACCCTCTAAAATTAAAAAACACGCTATTCTTTCTGTAGAATCATAGGAAAGGATAGCGTTTTATATTTCTATTTTTACATCTAATAAATTGCATCTCTTTGCCCAAGAAATTCAAGGTTTCTTATCCCCAAAAACCTTACGCGATCTTGTTTGTCCAGCGAACTAGTACATGCCAAGCAAAAAATAGATACATAAGCAATTAAAAACAAAAATCCTTTAGATTAAGAAGCTATTTTATCAATAGAATTTCGCCCATATAGATTGGGCGAAATTCTACCAAACATTAAATTCACAACAAATAATGAATCCGCCCATTTTAAAACAATATATATATGAAGACATATAATAGAGGCTGCTGCCCGACGGAACGCTTCTTTAAAAACTTCCCTTGGGTGCACAATCGACGTATTTAAACTTCCAATAAAAATAGTTTGCCTATGTATAACTTGATTTTTCGTATTCAAATATAAACAAACAAAATGCTCCTGTTGCAAAAAACGCATCTCTTCCATCATATAACTCGCACAATCTTCTGGACTTCGAATACTATATCTATTTTGATATTCTAAACGTACCATTCTTCTACCTAATTCAAAAGCAGCCATAAGCTGCGACGCCTTTGCAATCCCAACACCATGAATGCTCATCATCTCTTCTAACGTTGCATCCTTTAACATTCGTAAGCCGTCAAAATGATGTAGAATATTATCTGATAACGTTAACACCGTTTCTTCTTTAGAACCCGTTCTGAGTAAAACTGCAAGAAGTTCTCGATTCGATAAACTTCCTGCTCCTTCTAACAATAAACGCTCCCGTGGCTGTTCTTCTCTCACAACATCACGAATACCGTTCATCTCTCCACCCCTTTTTTTACGATTTCTCCTAAAGAAAACCCCATGCAATTTTACGCATGGGTTACATCGCTATCAAACTGTTTTAATTCACGGACAAGACGCGCAATTGGCAAGCCAACTACACTGTAGTAGTCCCCTTGAATATGTTGAACAAAAATAGACCCTTTACCTTGAATTCCATAGCTTCCTGCTTTATCAAGTGGTTCCTTCGATGCAACGTATACGTCTATTTCCTCTTCTGTTAATTCCCAAAATGTTACTTCTGTACGTTCATAAAAAGTTACCGTTTTTTCTTTCAATATAATTGCAACACCTGTGTATACTTCGTGTGTTTTCCCCGATAATAATCGTAACATTTCTTTCGCCTCAGCCTCATTAGACGGCTTTCCAAGAATACGTGAATCATATGTAACAATTGTATCTGCACCTAATACAACGTGATCACTATGATTTTCTGCCACAGCAGATGCTTTTTGCAACGCAAGCGACATAACAATATCAGAAGGTGATAAATATGCACCAATCGTCTCTTCTACTTCACTAACAACGATTTCAAATGGCACATCAGCTAATTCAAGCAGTTCCTTCCTCCTAGGTGATCCTGAAGCTAAAATAATTTTCCTCATATTTTCTCCTTCCCTTCTCGCATGAAGCAGAATAATTCAAATCAATCGTATCAAAGGAATAGTTTCCCCACAAATTCTAGAAATATCATTTTCTCTAAACAAAATAATAGTTCTTTTTAAATACGATTATATTCTGCCCATACAGAAAGCACTTTGCTCTAAATTCAAAAGAAAAGAAAGAAGTATATGTACTTCTTTCCCCTTCATCTTATTATCTTATTATTTTACTTTTTGTGAAACCATTTTTTCGTACGAAAGTAATCCATCAATAATAACTTGATTTAATTTAGCTACAGATTCCTTATCGTTCTTCCCTTCCTTAATCGTTTGCACCGCTATTGACGTATACGTATAAAGCTTCTTCGCATCTTCACGCTTCATACTCTTCCCTTCCTTTTCAATAACTTTCCACTCTTTTTCAATCGCCTCTACATCTTTTGGATTAATTTTTCCACTAGTTTGTACGCTGGACACATATTTTGTTAAATGAGTATATAATGGCTGCACTTTCGCTAAAAACATTCCTACTTCTTTATCATTTTTGAGCAATGCTTTATCTGTAATATCCCAATTTTTTTTCAAAACTGAAACACCATCTTGCTTATACTGATCTATTAATTGATTAACAGCCTGTTCATCGCTCGTAATACCAACAACTAACGCATACTTATCACCACTCGGTTTCAAAGCAGCCACGCCTCCATTGCCTTTCCACTCTTCAAGAGCGGCCTGTCCCTTTTCTTCGGAAGAATAAATCCCTCCTTGAACAAAAAATAATTTCATCGGGTCTAATGACGTTCCTACCTGTGCTTTTTGTTTTTCCTCTTTTGGTGCCGGTGTTTGTTCTGCCGTTCCACCCACCTTTGATTCTTCATTCCCCGTCTGCTTCGAAGCTGTTACTTCGCTTCCCCCTGTCGTCCCTTGTCCTGTTAAATGAAGCATTCCCATTCCAAACGCCGTACCAATAACAATTGCAGTTGCAACGATTGCAATTAATGTATTACTCCACTTCTTTCGATATTTTTCCATAGATACTGATTTCGCTTTTTGAAACGGAACGACATTTTTCGGTCTCTCACTTTCTGCTACCATCCAGTCAAACTCATCCTTCTTTTTTTCCTCATACTTCGCTTCTGTTCCATTTACTTTCACCGAGATTGTTCGTGATTGCTTGTCCATACACTCACACCTCACCTCTTGTCGTTGTCCGCATCATATCATATTCATTCCACAAAAAAACGAGATATTTGTCAGAGGAATTCGTCAAATAACCCTATATTATTATCTTATATGTATGCATTTGACTTCATTTGTAGAACAAAAAACTAGATAGCAAAGACTATCTAGTTTTTCTCGCGAATATATTTTCGAACTTCAGAAATGAAATAAAGAGAACCTGTTATGATAAAGACATCATTTTCTCCAATCATATCAACTTTTGTATCAATTGCCTCTTTCCAATCTTCAAAAACTAATTTTGATTCTTGTTGTGAATACGATGCAAGCTTGTCAGCAGAAATGGCACGATCAAAGGCAAACGTCGTAAATATTATTTCATCAGCAACTTTTTCTAATTGCCCTACCATGTTATGTAACTGTTTGTCACCAAGAGCAGTAAATAAAACTATTACATTCTTCTTTTTATAATGTGCCTCTACTGTTTTTACAAGACTTTCAATACCTTCTGGATTATGGGCACCATCTATTATAATATCTGGATTACTTTGTAACTTTTCAAATCGACCAATCCAGTAGGCTTCTTGTAAGCCAGCTTTCATTTCCTCTTCATTAATTAAAAATGATATATATGTTTTTAAATACATGACTGCCATAAGCGCTAGCGCTGCATTGCCTACTTGATGAATACCTTTCATTGAAATCCGAACATTTTCAAACGAGGCGAATGGACAAGCAAAATCAAAATGTTCCCCATCTTCATTAGAATGTTTATGTAATGTTGTAAACTGTTTTCCAAATTCATATAAGCTTGCATGATTTTCCTTAGCAAGCTTTTGAATTACTTGTAATGCTTCTTCATTTTTCACACCAGTAATAACTGGAACACCAGACTTAATAATCCCTGCCTTTTCATATGCAATTTCTCCTAGTGTATTTCCTAAAATATGCATATGATCGTGGCCGATATTCGTAATCATCGTGAGAACCGGATGAATAACATTTGTAGAATCAAATCTTCCCCCAAGCCCCGTTTCAAATAAAACAACATCACAGAAATTAACTTTACCGAAATAACAAATTGCCATTACTGTAATGATTTCAAACTCAGTCGCTTCTCCTAAGTCCGTCTCATCTAATTTTTCAACGACTGGCTTTACCATATTTACAAGTTCCGCAATCTCTTCATCTGCAATCGGTATTCCGTTTACACTAATACGTTCATTGAATGTTTCTATGTAAGGCGATGTAAACGTTCCTACTTTATATTTCGCACCTTCTAACATGTAGCGCATATATGTTAAAGTTGAACCTTTTCCATTTGTGCCGGCAAGATGCACACATTTTATATGACGCTCTGGATTTCCGAGTTCTTCCAACATCCATTGCATTCTTTCTAGTCCTGGTTTTATCCCAAATTTCAATCGGCTATGAATCCAGCTTATCGCTTCTTCGTATGTATGTATCACGTTTGCTATTCCCCTTTCAAAAGACAAACTTCTTAATTCTATTATACGCAAAGAAAAGAGACTCACCAATATAGTGAGTCTCTGAAAAACATTTTTATTTTTCAAGATCAGCTAGACGTTGACGAACCGCTTCGCGTTTTTCTAGATAATCTTGCTCTTTCGCACGCTCTCCGTCAATAACTTCTGCAGGAGCTTTCGCTACGAATCCTTGGTTTGAAAGTTTCTTCTGTACACGCTCTACTTCTTTATCGAACTTCTCAAGTTCTTTTTCAAGACGTGCTTTCTCTTCATCAAGATTGATAAGATCAGCTAATGGTAAGAATAACTCTGCACCTGATACGATTGCAGTCATCGCTTTTTCTGGCGCTTGTAAATCAATCTTAATTGTTAGTTCACTTGGGTTACAGAAACGCTCAATGTAAGAACTGTTTTTCGTAAGCTGAGCTAGTACTGCCTCGTCTTTTGCTTTAATTTGCATTTGAACTTTTTTGCTCATTGGTGTATTTACTTCCGCACGGATGTTACGAACAGAGCGAATGATATCAACTAGAAGGTGCATTTCTGCTGCCGCTTCTTTATCTTGTAAATCTTCACGAACTGTTGGCCATGCCGCTACTGTAATAGACTCGCCTTCATGCGGTAAATGCTGCCAAATTTTCTCTGTTACAAATGGCATGAATGGGTGTAATAGACGCATCGTTTGGTCTAATACGTAAGCTAAAATAGAACGAGTTGTTTTCTTAGCTTCTTCATCTTCACCGTATAGTGGCAGTTTCGCCATCTCAATGTACCAGTCACAGAAATCATCCCAAATGAAGTTGTATAATGAACGACCAGCTTCACCGAACTCATATTTATCCATGTTACGTGTTACACTTTCGATTGTTTCGTTTAAGCGAGTTAAAATCCACTTATCTGCAACTGATTTTTCACCAGTTAAATCGATTTCTTCATACTTCATGTCATCCATGTTCATTAATACGAAACGTGATGCATTCCAAATTTTATTAATGAAGTTCCAAGTAGATTCTACTTTTTCCATGCTGAAACGTAAATCTTGACCTGGTGCACTTCCTGTTGATAAGAAGTAACGCATTGCATCTGCACCATACTTCTCGATAACATCCATCGGATCAATACCGTTACCAAGAGATTTACTCATTTTACGTCCTTGCTCATCACGAACTAAACCGTGAATTAATACATCTTTAAATGGACGCTCTCCTGTAAACTCTAAACCTTGGAAAATCATACGAGATACCCAGAAGAAGATAATGTCATAACCAGTTACTAAAGCATCTGTTGAATAGAACTTTTTAAAGTCTGCTGCATCTTCATTCGGCCAGCCGAGTGTTGAGAATGGCCATAGTGCTGAACTAAACCATGTATCAAGTACGTCGTTATCTTGATTCCAGTTTTCAATATCCGCTGGCGCTTCTGTACCTACGTATACTTCACCAGTTTCTTTATGATACCAAGCTGGAATGCGGTGACCCCACCATAATTGACGAGAAATACACCAGTCATGAATGTTTTCCATCCAGCGTAAGTATGTGTTTTCAAAACGCTCTGGTACGAACGTTACTTTTTCTTCTTCTTTTTGTTGAAGTTTTACCGCTTTTTCTGCAAGTGGAGCCATTTTTACGAACCATTGTGTTGATAAGTAAGGCTCAACAACTGCACCGCTACGCTCACTATGACCTACTGAGTGCATATGAGGCTCGATTTCTACTAATACGCCAGCTTCTTGTAAGTCTTTCACTAACTCTTTACGGCATTCGAAACGATCCATACCGTTGTACTTACCAGCTTTTTCGTTCATCGTTCCATCTTCGTTCATTACTAAAATACGTGGTAAGTCATGACGGTTACCTACTTCAAAGTCATTCGGGTCATGAGCTGGTGTAATTTTTACAACGCCTGTTCCGAAGTCTTTTTCTACGTATTCATCAGCAATAATCGGAATCTCACGGCCTACAATTGGAAGTGTTACTGTTTTTCCGATTAAATGTTTGTAACGATCATCTTCTGGATGAACTGCTACTGCTGTATCACCAAGCATTGTTTCTGGACGAGTAGTTGCAAGACGAATGTGACCAGAACCGTCTGTTAACGGATAGTTCATATGGTAGAATGCACCTTGAACTTCTTTATGAATTACTTCAATATCAGAAAGAGCTGTGCGTGTTGCTGGGTCCCAGTTGATGATATACTCACCACGGTAAATTAAGCCTTTTTCATATAATTGAACGAATACTTTATTAACTGCATCAGATAAACCTTCGTCTAATGTGAAACGTTCACGAGAATAGTCTAGTCCTAAACCAACTTTTCCCCATTGTTGACGAATGTGAGAAGCGTACTCTTCTTTCCACTCCCAAGCTTTTTCAAGGAATTTCTCACGGCCAAGATCGTAACGTGAAATACCTTCTTCACGAAGTTTCCCTTCTACTTTCGCTTGCGTTGCGATACCAGCATGGTCCATTCCTGGAAGCCATAATACATCGTATCCTTGCATACGCTTCGTACGAGTTAAAATATCTTGAAGAGTTGTATCCCAAGCATGACCTAAATGTAACTTACCAGTTACGTTCGGAGGTGGAATTACAATTGTATACGGTTGTTTCTTCTCGTCTCCTGTTGCTTCGAAATATTTGCCTTCAAGCCACCACTTATAAAGGCCTTCTTCAACGGACATATGATCATATTTAGTTGGTAAATTCTTTTCCGTGTTTGACATTATTTTCCCTCCTTAAAATAAAAAATGTCCCTCATCCAAAAAAGGACGAGGGACATCGCGGTACCACCTTTATTTACAAACAAATTCAGAATTTGCTTATACTCTTAATTTGATAACGGACAAATCCGTCTTTTCCTAATGAGAACTATTCCGTTCAGAAAAGATGCTCCAGGGCTACCTTCTAACATAACTATCTAGAGAATCTCCCAGCTAATGATTCTCCTCTCTGAAGACGTTTCATGTTATACTCTTCCCCTTCAAGGCATTTATATGATTGTTAATTATTATATACAATAGTGTAAAAAACGAAACCTTATTCGTCAAGATAAATTTGAAACTGCGACCTTTATCTCTTTATGGAACTAATAAAAAGAAGATAAGCAGGTTTCTCCCTACTTACCTTCTTTATCCCGATTGATGAAGGCTAATAATCAGTGGGAATGAACAAAACCCCCACTGATTAAAATTTCACTTTATCCGTTCCCTTGCTGGGCAGCTTGTAATTGCGAAAGGAAATATTCTGTATTACTAATGAGCCAATGCGATTGCTGCAGAGTTTTCACCCCGCGGAGCTCATTTTCTTCATTACGACTCTTTCTTCTTTTCGTATACGACTGAATTTGCCGAATAAAATGAGACGGGTACGTCATATACGCAAACATAAGAAGCTGCTCTTCTTTCGTAAATGGAAAATTTTTTTGATACATTTGATACCATTCAAAGCGATCACTCCGCGCAATTGGATATGTGTTCAAAGACCTTGAATAAAAGCTGACAATATCCTGTACCGGTGTAGCAAACTGAGACTTTTCTAAACTAATAAAATAACCGTTTCGTTCATAATCAAATAAAAAGTGATTAAGCGATACATTTCCATGAACGAAAGTAGTACGTGTCGTTTCCTTTTCTTTCATTGCATCGTGCCATTCACTTAATTGTTTCGTTGCGAACTCACGTGCTCTCATAGCATGGTGATAATACGTACAATATTGTAATTCAAATGGCGACATATACCACTTCGCTTCAGATTCTACAAGAAACTCTTCTAACATCTCACCATCATTTTCCCAACGATCGGATATATTTGTATAATGTTTTTTTAAATCTTCTTCTGTATAAGTCTCCTCTTTCACTGTTTTTTGATGCAACGTCCCGAGCGTTTGAAACATCTTATGGTATTGATCATTATCTTCTCCGTTTCCTTCCGCACGTTCTAACCAAGGCATTAAATAATAACTATACGTCCCATCACTTAAAACATAATTCCCGTCCGTCGCATGATAGATAGGTACATAATTCGAAAAACCTTTCTCCTTCAAATATTGAATATGGTGCAAAAAATTATTCCGCTCTAATTTTCTATCTTGTATTTTCTTTAACGCATACGGACCTTGATTCGTATAAATTTTCATTACACTTCCGTGCTCTTCCATATGCTGAGTGTCCAATCTATATTGCCTCACAATGGGTTCATAGCGATTTCGTAATTCAATATCCATACGAATAACCCTTTCTTATTCAAAACATAGCTTCTAGGAAAAGAAAAGAGGTGAGTGAAAAAACTCACTCACTTATTTCACCTTTGCTTTTGAAACAGGAATATATATAATTTGCCCTGTAGTTAAATATATATCTTCTGATTGATTTACACGATGTAAGTTTTGTACAGTCGTTTCATAACGTTCTGCAACAGCTTCAATTGTATCTCCTTCTTGTACGAAGTACATTCTTAACTTCGTAAATTCTTCTTCTGGTTCTTTCGTAAATAATTTCGTTAAATAAAGTGCATTTTCATCTCGCTGTGAATATGTTTCTTCCTCTGGCTCTTCCTGCTTTTTCGCTTTTTCTTTCTTGAAATTTTTTCGCCCGAACAATTCAAATTGTGGCGTCGTTTCTTTCTCCTCTTCACGCCCCGCAAATTCATGTTCTTCTATTTCCTCTTCTTCTATTTCCTCTTCTTCTATTTCTTGCTCTTTTCTTTCTTCTAGCTGAAACGGTTCAAATGCATAATCTTCCCATCCATCTGATTCTTTATAGGCTGGTACCTCTTCGTGCGGCGCAGGTCTACTTTCACCTTCTTCAGCTGAATCAGCTTCCAACTCGGCATACGCCATCTCTTCCTCTTCATCCTCGGTTCTTTCTTCGTCACATAAACCTGTAATAGATATATCCGCTAATAGTTGTAAGCAACCATTTTCCTTTAATTCATAATCAAATTCCTCGATTGATACATATAATTCTTCAATTACTTTCACTCGATTTCTTGGAATTGATATTTCGAGCGGAAAGGAATGGACAAGCTCATTAACCCCGTCTGCCCTTGTTTCTACATAATCAATTGCCTTTGCTGGTGATAGCTCTCTTAATGAATAAGCTGAATCATCTTGCCTTGCAACGTACTCTCCCGTTAAATCTAATTGCCCTCTCACGATAACTTCATGATCGAGCTCCTCTATCTCAACGTCTGGATCTAACGAAATTGACAAAAGTTCTTCGACTTCCTGTCCCTTTTGGAACCAAACAGATTCTTTTAACGAAAATCGTAATGAATGATCTGTTGCCACTTCTTTTCCCCCTCCCAAACTATAGGTCATTACAGATTTATGTTCCCTAAGGCTACTTTATGAATAAAAAAAATCGCTCCCCTAATGGAAAGCGATTTTCTCTAAGAAATTATGCTTTTAATTTTGACATTGCAATTTCAGCCGCCGCAATTGTCGCCTCAATATCTGCATCACTATGTGCTGTTGATAAGAATAAACCTTCAAATTGAGAAGGTGGTAAAAATACACCTTGTTCTACCATTTCACGATAGTAAGCTGCAAAGAATTCTAAGTTTGAAGATTTTGCTGTATCATAATTAATAACCTGCTCATCTGTAAAGAAAATGCCAATCATAGAACCTGCACGATTAATGTGATGCGGGATATTATGCTTTTCAGCTACCTTACGTAGTCCAGCCTCTAACATTTCTGCTTTACGCTCAAATTCCACATATGATTCTGGTGTTAACTGCACTAGCGTTTCATAGCCTGCTGTCATTGCAAGTGGATTACCCGATAATGTTCCGGCTTGGTAAATCGGTCCGCTTGGTGCAACTTGACGCATAATCTCTGCCTTACCACCGTATGCTCCTACCGGCAAGCCACCACCGATTACTTTACCTAAACAAGTTAAATCAGGAGTTACGCCGTAGTAACCTTGCCCACAATTATAAGCAACACGGAATCCAGTCATTACTTCATCAAAAATAAGTAGTGCACCGTTTTGCTCTGTCACTTCACGAAGTCCTTCTAAAAATCCTGGTTGCGGGGGAACAACACCCATATTCCCTGCCACTGGTTCTACAATTATACAAGCGATGTCATCACCGAATTGTTCGAAAGCATATTTTACACTTTCTAAATCGTTATACGCTACTGTAATCGTATTTTTCGCTACACCTTCTGGTACACCAGGGCTATCTGGTAAACCTAGCGTCGCCACACCAGAACCTGCTTTAATTAATAAAGAATCGCCATGACCATGGTAACAACCAATGAATTTCAAAATTTTGTTACGCCCTGTATAACCTCGAGCTAAACGTAGTGCACTCATTGTCGCTTCTGTTCCAGAGTTAACCATACGTACAATCTCAATTGATGGCACGCGCTCAATAACAAGCTGCGCTAATTTATTTTCAATTTCTGTTGGGGCACCAAAGCTTGTTCCTTTTTCAGCAACAGCTTTTAAAGCCTCAACAACACGGTCGTTCGCATGACCATGAATTAAAGGTCCCCACGATAATACGTAATCGATGTATTCATTCCCATCGATATCATATACTTTAGAGCCTTTTCCGCGCTCCATAAACAGCGGATTCATACCAACAGACTTAAAGGCACGAACAGGGCTATTTACGCCTCCAGGCATTAAATTTTGTGCCTCTTCAAACGCCGCAATCGACTTATCGAACTTTTTCATTATTTAGCGCCTCCTTCTTGTAACCATCTTGCTGCATCTTTTGCATGATACGTAATAATCAAGTCTGCTCCTGCACGTTTCATGCTAATTAATTTCTCAAGTACAACTTCTTTTTCATTAATCCAACCATTTTGCGCTGCTGCTTTAATCATCGAATATTCACCACTTACGTTATAAGCAACGACTGGTAAGTTAAAGTTATTTTTCACATCACGAACGATATCTAAATAAGAAAGAGCTGGCTTTACAATTAAGAAGTCGGCCCCTTCCATTACATCTGATTCTGCTTCACGGAATGCCTCCATACGGTTTGCTGGGTCCATTTGATATGTTTTACGATCACCAAACTGCGGTGCACCATGTGCTGCATCACGGAACGGTCCGTAAAATGCTGATGAATATTTCACAGCATACGACATAACTGGTACGTGCGCGAAACCATTTTCATCTAATGCATGGCGAATTGATGTTACGAATCCATCCATCATGTTAGATGGTGCAATAATGTCCGCCCCTGCTTTCGCTTGACTTACAGCTGTTTTTGCAAGAGCTGCAAGAGACTCATCATTTAAAATAACGCCATCTTCAATAACACCGCAATGACCATGGCTTGTGAATTGACATAAACATGTATCTGCAACTACTACTAGCTCTGGGAACTCATCTTTAATTTGCTTAATTGCACGCTGTACAATTCCATGCTCACAATATGCCGATGATCCAACTTCGTCCTTTTCAGCAGGTAAACCAAATACAATAACAGAACGAATACCTAAATCAACGACCTCTTGCATTTCAGCTTGCAATAAGTCTAACGACATTTGATATACGCCTGGCATAGAAGGAACTTCATTACGAGTATTTTCTCCTTCTAATACAAAAATAGGGTAAATAAAATCTTCTGTATGTAAAAATGTTTCACGCACAAGTGCACGCATGCCCCCGCTTTGTCTTAGACGACGATGACGATTAAATTGTAAAGAATTCATAGATTTCTATCCCCATTCTTTTATTTTATCCCGCTATTTGCGGGCAGTAAGACCCCCACCTCAAAATTCGGCTGGAGCAAAGAAGTTAGGTGGGAGATCAACTGCCCGTAAACGCCCGATTGGTGAAGGCTAATAATCAGTGGGGGATGAACAAAACCCCCACTGATTAAAGTTTCACTTTATAGATTCACAAATGCATTGTAGTAATGCTTCTACAGTGTACTCTTTCGGCACAATAACATGTGGAAAATAAAGGAGCGCCTCTTTTTCCGTAATAGGCCCTATACAAGCAATTGTACATTTTTTTGTCCATTCTCTCCAGTTTGTACCCTCAAGTAAATGAACAAAACTATCCACAGTTGATGGGCTCGTAAATGTAATAATATTTACTTCCCCTAATTTCAATGCTGCTATAAGTTCTTGTTTTTTCTCTACATTCACCTTCGTACCATATACGATTAGCTCATCTAGAAAAACACCAACCTCCCTAAGTTTAACCGGGATTACATCTCTTGCTAAATTCCCCTTCGGAAATAAAATACGCTCGTTTCCACTTAATTCTTTTAGAAACTCTTCGGAAAATGCTTCTGCAACAAATGAGGTCGGAACAAAATGAACTTGATAGCCCCTTTTTTCTAACTCTAATTTTGTTTTCACGCCTACCGCAGCAATTTTAATAGTTAATGGTATTTTCTTTTTCAAACCATCTAGAAAAAAAGCTACACCATTTTTACTCGTAAAAATAACCCAGTCATACGAATGTAGTTGCCTTGTTATACGTTGAATTTGCCTATGAGATGTGCCTTCCATACGCAAAAGCGGAATTTCCAATGGAATTCCGCTCCTTTCTTTCACTGCTACACTCATTTGTTTCGCTTGATGCTGGGCACGTGTAATCAATACTATTTTGCCAGCGAGAGCATCCATATTTATTGTTGCTCCTTATTTGCAGCAAGGATGAGCTCTTTTGCTCCTTGTTTAATTAAACGGTCCGCAGCCTCTAATCCAACTTGCTTCGGATCATTGCCTACTACTATCTCTTTCAATAAAACAGAACCGTCCATAGAACCGACAAGCGCTGTTAATTCGATTGCATCATTTTCTTTAAGAGTTGCATATCCAGCGATTGGAACTTGGCATCCACCTTCAAGTTTATGAAGAAATACTCGTTCAGCAGCCACTGTTCTTTCTGTTACTGCATCATTAATATGTGCTAACAACTGAAGTAAGTCCTTATCATCCTCACGACATTCAATCGCTAATGCACCTTGTCCTACGGCTGGTACACATAACGTTTCATCTAAATGTTCTGTAATAACTTCTCCATCCCAGCCCATTCTCTGTAATCCTGCTGTCGCTAAAATAATTGCATCGTAATCTTCATCTTTCAACTTACGTAAGCGTGTATCGATATTCCCACGAATCCATTTCACTTGTAAATCTGGTCTCGCAGCTAGTAATTGTGCACTACGTCTCAAACTACTCGTCCCTAAGATCGCGCCTTCTGCTAAGTCTTTAAACGATTCTCCGTTTTTAGAAATAAAAGCATCACGAGGGTCAACGCGCTTTGGCGTACAACCAATCGTTAATCCATCTGGAAGTACAGCTGGCATATCTTTCATACTATGTACAGCCATATCAATTTCTTTCGTAAGCAACGCATGTTCAATTTCCTTTACAAATAAACCTTTTCCGCCTACTTTTGAAAGAGTAACATCTAAAATAACATCACCTTTTGTGACGATTTCTTTCACTTCAAATTCATATGGTAAACCAAGCGCTTTTAATTGATCGATAAACCAATTTGTTTGTGTTAATGCTAGTTTACTCTTTCGTGAACCTACAATAATTTTGCGCATAATTCTCTCTCCTCATTATAAATACCAAAAGTGGAAATTAGATAAACTGCTTAATAGAAAAATGTTAACTAGCATTACGAGAAATGCCCCGATATTCCACAGCACAATTTTCTTACCCTGCAACACATCTGCCGCTCGTAAATATAAGCCCACGCAATATACAAATAGAACGACAAAAGAACCGATTACTTTCGTATCATACCAATGGAAATTATCCAATTTTGTATATCCCCATATGCATCCTAATATAATTGCTAATAAGAAAAACGGAACAGAAAATAAATTTAATCCGTAAGACATCGATTCAAGCTTCGGCAAATTTCCTAACCTTCTTAATCTCGCATTCCATTTTTTCTTTTTTAATAGCCGATATTGCAATAAATACATAATAGAAAAAATAAACGATACAGTAAACGTTGCATAAGAAATAATCGCCATACCGACATGCACGTATACAAGTTCTGAAACTAATTGCTCTGCAAGTACTGGCGACATCTTTCCGAGCGGTGTAAAAATAGAAAAAGCGCTTACGCCAAATGCTACAACATTTGTAAAAAAGACTAAAAAGTCAATGCGCATAAATCGATTAATGACTAATGACATCGTAATCAATAACCAAACATAAAAATAAATCCCTGACAATAAAGTTAAAATAGGATTCGTTTCTGAATCTGTAGCCCTAAGCAACATAAAGATAGACTGCAATACCCATACAATCGAAAGTAACCAAAAAGCAAATCGGTTCGCCTTTCGGTTACTTTGAAAATAATCTATAAAATATAAACTAATGCTACAAGCATATAAAATAATTGCAATATGATAAATAATACTGTTATTTAAAAAACTCATCCGATCATCCTTCCAAGTTATAAAGATGGAACGGATGGTGTCCACGCTCTTTTATGTTCTACTTCTTCCGTATTTCCCGCTTCTTCCACTTCTAAATCAAAAATCTTCGCAAATAAAGCTAATTTTTCGCCAGCTCCCTCTTCAGCAGCTAATTCTTTAGCTACTAAAATTGGATCTTTTAACAATTGGTTAATAATACTTTTCGTATGTTTACTAATTACTTTTTTCTCACGATCACTAAGGTTTGGTATTTTTCGTTCAAGGCTTTCCATCGTGTCACTTTGAATTGCTAGCGCTTTATCACGAAGAGCCGATATTAACGGTACAACACCAAGCGTACTTAACCACGTTTTAAATAAAACCATTTCCTCTTCAATCATAAATTGAATTTTCTCCGCTTCTTTTAAACGTTCAGCACGGTTTGCTTCAACTACACCTTGCAGATCGTCGATATCATATAAGAAAGAGCCTTCTAATTCATCAATCGCAGGATCAATATCACGTGGTACTGCAATATCAACCATAAATAACGGACGACCAGAGCGCATTCTCTCTACTTTCGTCATCATCTCTTTCGTAATGACATATTCTGATGCACCCGTTGAACTAATTAAAATATCCGCTTCTAATAATGCACATTGCAATTCACTTAAAGGCTTTGCATGTCCCATATATTTCTCAGCCATCACTTCCGCTTTCGTAAGCGTCCTATTCATAACTGTTACTTTACGAGCACCACTTCCGTATAAGTTTTGCAGTGCAAGTTCACCCATCTTACCAGCACCAAGAATAAGTACATGACAATCTGTTAAATCTCCAAATATTTTCTTTCCGAGCTCAACAGCAGCATAACTAACAGACATCGCACTTTCACCAATCGTTGTTTCTGAGTGCGCACGTTTTGCTAACGTAACCACTTGCTTAAACAACTCATTAAAAATTGTACCTGTCGCTTTTACTTGTTGCGCTTCTAAAAAGCTATCTTTTATTTGACCTAAAATTTGCGTTTCTCCAACAACCATAGAATCTAAACCGCACGTTACGCGGAATAAATGATCTATTGCGCCATCTTGTTCAAAAATAGACAAGTATGGTGCGACTTCTTCTATTTCAAGCTGAAACCAATCAGCTAAAAACTTCTTAATGTAATACCGTCCCGTGTGTAATTGATCGACAACAGCGTAAATCTCAGTGCGATTACAAGTTGATACAATGACATTTTCTAGTACGCTCTTTTGGTTTTGTAATGTAGTCATTGCTTGCTCTAGCTCTGCTGCCTGAAATGTGAGTTTCTCACGAAATTCTACAGGGGCTGTTCGATAATTTACACTAACAACAAGAATATGCACGCAGCATGTCCCCCTTCACCCGTTTTATCACTTTATCTACTATCATAATACAACTTTCCTCTTATGAATCTGACAATCGTGTGAACAACTGATTATTTTTTCTCCATATGTAATAAAGGAGCTTCAGTAAGATTAATAAAGAACTCTCTACTTTATAATGATTATAAAATAATAACTCTATTTGTACGTTACCAAAAAAAGTCCTCATAATCAAGTGATGGAAACTATTCCATATTAATTATAACATCATCTTTTCTATCTTCTTTCATCATGAAGGAAAATATGTATGATTGTTCCAAAATATAGTACTCACTTTCTCAATGCAATGCATTTGACATTGTATTTATTTTTCGTTATATTGATTTTACAAAATTAAATTGTGCACAATTTAAAAGTATAAGGAGTTGCTTATGAAAGAAAATCCTCTACATCTAGATAACCAACTTTGTTTTTCTATTTACGCTTGTTCTAAAGAGGTTACTCGTTTTTACCGACCCTATTTAGAAGAAATGGGCATTACGTATCCCCAGTACATTACTTTACTCGTACTCTGGGAACGAGACGGACTAACAGTAAAAGAAATTGGAGAACGTCTATTTTTAGATTCTGGTACTTTAACACCTATGTTAAAACGGATGGAATCATTAAAACTTGTAAAACGTGTTCGTTCAAAAGAAGATGAGCGAAAAGTTTGTATTGAATTAACAGAACAAGGTAAAGATTTAAAAGAAAAGGCTTGTTCATTACCGACAACAATGGCTGCAAATTTAGGGATTACAGAGCAAGAATATCGTTCTTTACTAATCCAATTAAATAAATTAATTGAAACGATGAAAACAATTAATGATAGAAAAGGGGAATAAACATGGATAAATTATATACTGCTTCAGTAACAGCTACAGGTGGAAGAAACGGTAAGGTAGTTTCAGATGATGGCATATTAAATCTTGATGTAAAAATGCCAAAAGCACTAGGTGGCGCAGGCGGAGAGGCAACAAATCCAGAACAATTATTTGCAGCTGGTTATGCAGCTTGCTTTGATAGCGCATTGCAACTTGTAATTCGTACAAAACGTGTGAAAGTGGAAAGTACAGAAGTGACTGCACACGTGTCTATCGGTAAAGATACAGATGATGGTTTCGGACTATCTGCTGTACTTGACGTACATGTTGCTGGTGTTTCTCATGCCGAAGCACAAGAACTTGTAGAAGCCGCTCACGGTGTATGTCCTTACTCTAAAGCAACAAGAGGAAATATTGAGGTTACATTAAACGTACGCTAAAAGTTTAGTAAATAAAAAAAACGCGCGACATTCGTCACGCGTTTTTTGTTTTTGTCATTTTATGAATTGCTTTCCATGCTTCTTCTTTTCCAAGACCTGTTTCAGAAGAGAATAGAACGATTTCATCGCCAATTTCAACAGCAAGCGTTTCTTTTACAACTTTTAAATGCTTTTGCCATTTCCCTTTCGGAATTTTATCGGCTTTCGTTGCAATAATAATTGTTGGGATTTCATAATGCTTTAAGAAATCATACATCATAATGTCATCTTTTGTTGGTTGGTGACGTAAATCAACTACTAATACAGCTGCGTCTAATTGCGTACGTGTTGTAAAGTAAGTCTCAATCATTCTGCCCCATGCCGCGCGCTCTGTTTTAGATACTTTCGCATATCCATAACCTGGAACGTCAACAAAATGCATCATTTCATTGATTAAGAAAAAGTTCAGCGTTTGCGTTTTTCCTGGTTTAGAAGAAATACGTACTAACTTTTTACGATTTAAAATTTTATTAATAAAGGAAGACTTCCCGACATTAGAACGACCTGCTAAGGCAATTTCTGGTAAATCACTGTCTGGATATTGTTCCGGTTTAACGGCACTAATTACAATATCTGCTTTTGTTACTTTCATTGTTTCACTCCTACTAATGCGTGCTCCAATACTTCGTCTAAATGAGATGCAAGCACAAACGTAAGGTTTTCTTTTACGCTCTCTGGAATATCATCTAAATCTTTCTCATTTTCCGCCGGTAAAATAATTTTTGTTAATCCCGCGCGGTGAGCACTTAATGTTTTTTCTTTCAAACCACCAATTGGTAATACACGACCACGAAGTGTAATTTCACCTGTCATACCAACTTCTTTACTTACAGGAATACCTGTTAGTGCAGAAATAAGTGCCGTTGCCATCGTAATACCTGCTGACGGTCCATCTTTTGGAACTGCTCCTTCTGGAACATGAATATGAATATCGTTTTTCTCATGGAAATCCGGATCAATATGAAGTTCTTCTGCACGAGAACGAATATAGCTAAACGCGGCTTGTGCGGATTCTTTCATAACATCCCCAAGTTTCCCTGTTAAAATTAATTTCCCTTTTCCTGGCGCTACAGACACTTCAATTGCAAGTGTATCGCCGCCCGCTGCTGTGTAAGCTAAACCTGTTGCCATACCAACTTGGTCTGTTTTTTCAGCTTGACCATAACGGAATATATGCTTACCAAGTAAATCAACAATATTTTTCTCTGTTACAACAATGCGCTTGCGTTCTGCTGTAACGATAATTTTTGCTGCTTTACGGCAAACTTTTGCAATTTGACGCTCTAACGTACGAACACCAGCCTCGCGTGTATAATAACGAATAATTTCAAGAAGCGCTTCATCACGCACTTGCAAATTACCTTTTCGTAGGCCATGTTCTTTTAATTGTTTCGGCAATAAATGCTCACGAGCAATATGCACCTTTTCAAGTTCTGTATAACCAGCAATCGAAATGATTTCCATACGGTCAAGCAATGGGCCCGGAACACTTGCAAGTGTATTAGCAGTTGCAACGAACATAACTTTCGATAAATCATATGGCTCTTCAATGTAATGATCACTGAAGTTATGGTTTTGCTCTGGATCTAACACTTCAAGTAACGCCGCTGATGGGTCTCCCCTGAAATCGTTAGACATTTTATCAATCTCATCTAATAAGAAGACTGGATTAACTGTTTTCGCCTTTTTCATACCTTGAATAATACGTCCTGGCATCGCTCCTACATATGTACGACGGTGACCACGAATTTCAGATTCATCGCGCACACCACCAAGAGAAACACGTACAAAATTACGATTTAACGATGTTGCAATAGAACGTGCTAACGAAGTTTTCCCAACCCCAGGAGGTCCTACTAGACAAAGAATTGGTCCTTTTAATGAATTCGTTAACTTCTGTACAGCTAAATATTCAAGTACTCGCTCTTTCACTTTTTCAAGACCGTAATGATCTTTATTTAAAATTTCTTCCGAATGAGCGAGGTCAATCATATCCTCTGTTGCTGTTGTCCATGGGAGAGCTAATAACCAATCAATATAATTACGAATAACACCACTCTCAGCAGAACTTACAGGTAACTTTTCATAACGATCTAATTCTTTCAGTGCAGCCTGCATTGTTTCTTCAGGCATTCCCGACTGTTCAATTTTCTCACGAAGTTCTTCAACTTCCCCGCCCTTGCCTTCTTTATCACCAAGTTCAGTTTGAATCGCCTTCATTTGCTCACGTAAGAAATATTCTTTTTGCGTGCGCTCCATTGAACGTTTCACTTTTTGTCCAATTTTCTTTTCTAGGCTAAGTAACTCTTGTTCATCTTGAATAATTGAAATAAGTGTATGTAGTCGTTCTTTCACAGATACACTCTCTAAAATCTCTTGTTTCTGCTTCGTTTTAATCGGTAAGTGAGAAGCAATTAAATCAGCTAGTCTTCCGGGTTCTTCTACATCAGCTACCGTTGCAAATGTTTCATTTGAAACTTTTTTCGAAACTTTAATATATTGTTCGAAATGCTCCAGTAACGTACGCATAAGAGCCTTCTCTTCTAAATCATCTTCTACTTCTTCAGTTACTGTTCTAATAGAAACTTGTACCAGATTTTCTTCTTCGATAAACTCTACTACTTCTGCTCTATGTAAACCTTCTACAAGGACACGAAGCGTACCGTTCGGCAATTTTAACATTTGCTTCACTTTCGCCACTGTACCTACACTATATATGTCATCTTCTTTAGGATCGTCGATATTCATTTCTTTTTGCATTGCTAAAAAGATGATATTTTCATCCATTGCCGCCTGCTCTAGTGCTTGTATCGATTTATCACGTCCTACATCAAGATGCAGAACCATCGTTGGATATACGAGAATGCCTCTTAATGGTAGGAGGGGTACAATTCTTTCATTCGTATTCATACTAGACATAGCACCTCCATAATAAATTAAACTCCTGTTCAACTATTTTATATTACAATACATCTAGATGCAATTGCAGAGATTCTTCGCAATTGTAAATCCCCTGTTTTTTTGTGCCTCACGAAAAGAAAAAAGACTCCGCTTAAGCATACAAACTTAAACGAAGTCTGGCAAATCTTTATTATTGTATATTCTCACATTGATTGCGCATCTGTTTCATCCAAAGCAGTATGTGCATCAAGCTCACGATGCATATTTTCCTGCATAAATGTTAATTCAAATACTTCTTTTAATTTGCGAACAGGAATGATCTCAATTCCCTTTATTGTATACAAAAATGGTTGCATGTTTTCAGCCGGAATGATGACTTTCTTAGCTCCCGCTTTTTTCGCAGCTTTTATTTTTGCGTATACACCACCAATAGGCTTCACTTCTCCGTGGATACTTATCTCACCCGTCATCGCTACTTCATTATTCACATACGTACGATGCACTGCTGAATAGACACCTGTTGCCATAGCAATACCTGCTGAAGGACCATCAATCGGGATACCACCAGGAAAATTAATATGTATATCATACCCTTCTGGCAACACATCTAGAGAACGAAGTACTGTTAACACATTATCAACAGAACCTTTCGCCATACTTTTACGGCGAATTGATTTCGTTTGGCTACCAATACTTTCCTCTTCTACAATTCCAGTGACATTTACTGACCCTTTATCTTTCGCAGGAATAGCTGTTACCTCAATTTCTAATAACGTACCTGTATTCGGCCCATATACAGCAAGCCCGTTCACAAGACCGATTCTTGGAATTGGATAAATACGTTTTTCGTACTTTGGTGTAAGCTGACTAGAATGAACAACCCACTCAATATCTTCATCTTTAATGAAAGGTCGTTCTTCATTTATCGCCATACCAGCAGAAATTTGCACGAGATTAATTGCTTCTCGTCCATTTCTTGCATACATTCCAATCATTTCGATACCGTTCTCACCTACTTGCATTTCCACTTTGTCAGCTGCATTTTTCGCTACTTTTTGAATTTCTTCTGTATCTAATTCACGGAAGAACACTTCTAAACAACGCGACCTAATTGCAGGAGGAATTTCCTCTGGCGAACGCGTCGTTGCACCAACTAAGCGAAAATCTGCAGGTAAACCTTTTTGAAAAATATCATGTATATACGTTGGAATCATCGAATTTTCTTCACTATAGTACGCACTTTCCAAAAATACTTTCCGATCTTCTAACACCTTTAGCATTTTATTCATTTGAATTGGATGTAATTCACCAATCTCATCAATGAACAAAATACCACCATGCGCATCTGTTACAGCCCCTTTTTTCGGTTGCGGGATACCCGCTTGCCCCATTGCACCTGCTCCTTGATAAATCGGGTCGTGCACTGAACCAATTAATGGATCCGCAATACCACGCTCATCAAACCTAGCTGTCGTTGCATCAAGTTCGATAAATGTTGCATTTGTACGAAATGGAGATTTCGGATTTCGTTTCGCTTCTTCTAATACAAGGCGTGCTGCCGCTGTCTTTCCGACACCTGGCGGACCGTATATGATCACATGTTGCGGATTAGGACCACAAAGAGCCGCTTTTAACGACTTAATCCCGTCTTCTTGCCCTACAATGTCTATAAAGGATGTAGGACGTACCTTTTCCGCAAGTGGCTCTGTTAAAGAAACCTCACGCATTTTACGAAGCTGCTCTAATTCTTTTTTCGATTCTCGATCAATTGAAACTTTTTGTGTTCGCTGATTTCGAAGTAAGTGCCAAAAATACAATCCGACAATTACGCCAAAAACAAGTTGAACAAGTAAAAATATATTTGTCCAGCTCATAATTCATTTCCTCCCGCTATGTTTTACCTTTTAGTATTTCCTGGGAGGAATAGTGCTAAACATAAAGAAAAACAGCAATTATAAAAATTGCTGTTTCTTCTTCGCATTATGCAGATGTTTTTGTATCAAGTACAGTACCGTCTTGTAACACCAATTTCGGCGGTTCATTATCAGCTACTGTTTCTTTCGTAAGAATACACTTCTCGATATCTTTGCGAGATGGCAGTTCGAACATTACATCAAGCATCAAGCCTTCAATAATAGAACGAAGTCCACGAGCACCTGTTTTACGTTCAATTGCTTTTTTCGCAATCTCAACTAGTGCACCTTCTTCAAACTCTAACTCAACATCGTCAAGCTCCAATAGTTTTTGGAATTGCTTAACAAGTGCATTTTTCGGTTTAGTTAAAATATCTACAAGAGCATCTTCATCAAGCGGCTCTAGGTTCGCAATAACTGGAAGACGACCGATAAACTCCGGAATTAAACCGAATCTTAAAAGATCCTCTGGTAAAACGTGAGATAAAACATGCTTCTCATTTAAATCAGCATTTTTCTTCTCCGCACCAAATCCAATTACTTTCTCACCAAGGCGACGTTTAATAATAGGCTCGATGCCATCAAACGCTCCACCACAAATGAATAGGATGTTCGTTGTATCAATTTGAATAAACTCTTGATGCGGGTGCTTACGACCACCTTGAGGTGGAACGCTTGCTACAGTACCTTCTAAAATTTTCAGAAGTGCCTGCTGTACGCCTTCACCAGATACATCACGTGTAATTGATGGATTTTCGGACTTACGTGCCACTTTATCAATCTCATCAATATAAATGATTCCTTTTTCCGCTTTCTCTACATCATAATCAGCTGCTTGGATTAATTTTAGTAAGATGTTTTCTACATCTTCCCCTACATATCCAGCTTCTGTTAAAGATGTTGCGTCCGCGATCGCAAATGGAACATTTAAAATACGCGCTAATGTTTGTGCCAATAATGTTTTACCACTACCAGTTGGCCCAATAAGTGAAATATTACTCTTCGCCAATTCTACATCATCAATTTTGCTGTTAGAATTAATGCGTTTGTAATGGTTATATACCGCTACCGCTAGTGCTTTTTTCGCGTTATCTTGTCCGATGACATACTCATCTAAGATTTCACGAATTTCTACCGGTTTCGGTACATCTTTGAATTCTACTTCTTCGTCCTTCGCAAGCTCCTCTTGTACAATTTCAGTACAAAGCTCGATACACTCGTCACAAATGTAAACACCTGGACCTGCAACTAGCTTTCGAACTTGCGTTTGTGTTTTACCACAGAAAGAACATTTTAGTTGACCTTTTTCATCATTAAATTTAAACATATTTTCACACCCCTTACAAAGTGCTAACCTCTTGCCTTCGTATGTACACGATAAATGTATCGTATGTAAATACATATTATGTCACTACGTGGCGAGAAATACAAATAATATGACTAGTTATGTACAAATAAAAAAATTTTAAAACTTTTGAAATATGTATATTCGACTTACAAAGGAACTTTTCCTTCTTCATCGAAAAGTTTTATAAATATATTTCTATATTTATAAAACAAGGCACGATTAAAATCGCGCCTTGTTATTTTATTATGCAGCGTTGTCTACTAAGAAGTCTACAGCTTTACGCACTTTAAGGTCTTCAGATAAAGCGTCTACGCTTCCAAGAGCTTGCTTGATAGCGTCTACTGGCATACCGTACATTTCAGCCATTTTTTCAACTTCTGCAGTTACTTCTTCTTCAGTAACTTCGATGTTTTCAGCTTCAATGATAGCTTCAAGAACAAGATTGATTCTTACACGTTTTTGTGCATCCTCTTTCATTTGCTCTTTTAATTTGTCAGCGTCAGTACCTGTGAATTGGTAGTAAAGCTCAAGGTTCATACCTTGTTGGCTTAAACGTTGCTCGAATTCACGAACCATACGATCTAACTCAGTGTCGATCATAGCTTCTGGAATGTCGATTTCAGCGTTAGCAGCAGCTAATTCTACTACTTCGTCACGTACTTTGTGCTCAGCTTCGTGCTTTTTGCCTTCTTCTAAGTTTGTACGAAGTTTTGTTTTTAATTCATCAAGAGTTGTAACTTCTTCGTCAGCATCTTTAGCGAACTCGTCGTTTAACTCAGGAAGTTCTTTTGTTTTGATTTCGTGAATTGTTACGTTGAATGTTGCTGGTTTACCAGCTAATTCAGCAGCATGGTACTCTTCTGGGAATGATACTTCAACTTCTTTAGAATCACCAGATTTAAGACCAATTACTTGCTCTTCGAAACCTGGGATGAAAGTACCAGAACCGATTGCAAGAGAATAGTTTTCGCCTTTTCCGCCTTCAAATGCTTCGCCATCAACGAAACCTTCGAAGTCGATTACAGCTGTATCACCATCTGCAACAGTTCCTTCTTCTTTAACAACTAGTTCAGCTTGACGCTCTTGTAAAGCTTTTACTTCGTTCTCTACATCCTCGTCAGTTACAGTTGTTTCAACTTTTTCTACTGCTAAACCTTTGTAATCACCTAATTTAACTTCAGGTTTTACAGTAACTTTTGCAGTGAAAATTAAGTTTTGGCCTTTTTCGAATTTCTCGATGTCAATCTCAGGATGAGCAACTGGGAAGATACCAGCTTCATCGATTGCTTCACCGTATGCTTTTGGTAAGATGATATCTAAAGCATCTTGGTATAAAGATTCAATACCAAAGCGTTGTTCGAATAATGGACGAGGCATTTTTCCTTTACGGAAACCTGGTACATTAATTGTTTTTACTACTTTTTTGAATGCAGCGTCGATAGAGTTATTTACTTCTTTAGCATCAACTTCGATTGTTAAAACGCCAACGTTACCTTCTAATTTTTCCCATTTTGTAGACATTTATTCTTTCCCTCCAACTATAATAATGTATGCACATACCTCTATAGATTAAGATTTTTATTATCTCTTTTTTGAAATAACAAATGTACAAGTAACCCTCTAGCAAAAAGCTTTCAGATACAATGTTCCAATCTACTAATTGTCTAAAAGACAACTACGGTATATTTTGTTCGAGACTAATATGAAACATATTAAGTAAGAGAATTATACTCCTCTTCTCTTACAAACGGGCAGATTTCTGCCTTTTGCAACCCTTACATTATAACATAGAATGTGCTCGTTTCAATAACTGAACGATTCTTTTTCATAATTATACGGGCAAATACCCTTCTCTTTCAATGCGCAGTAACCATTGATAGGCAATATGGAATTCCTCAAACTCAATATTGTATGCTGTCATAAGTTCTTCTTCATCAATAGCCAATCCGAAACGCTTTCTTCCAATTCTCTCTAAGACGGCAGCCCAAATTTCTACTTTATCCATTAATAGAGGGAATGGGAAAATGCTAATTTGTAATTCTTTCCAGTATGTAACCATTGCATCAAATATATCCGGATAATTTTGCTCTAATCGGTTTGAGAATTTATGTATAATTTTATCGGATTGCTCCTCATTATGACCTGCAAATGCTGGAATCACCCTTATCGTATTCCCAAACTTCTCTACTTCTATCTCTTCTTCTATTTGATTTTCTACCATTTTATACAAAATAGAAGTTTTTAAATAAGGGTGCTGATCTTCGTCTATTAAAAATTTCTTTAAAGTAGGAAGCGCGAGATCCAGGTCTTTTAACGAAAGTTTCTGGATCACTCTTAGCTTTTGACCAAAGTTTTCTCCAAAAAGCCCCTCGGTAAATTCTTCTAATTCAAAATTCGAATCCACTAGCGGTATATTTTCTTCATTCAGCATCCCTTGCGCAAACAAAGCAAGCTGTGCCAATTTTTCCTTTTGCTCAGGAATTATATCTTTCGTTTGCAAAACTTCCTCAACAGTTTCGATGACACCTTCATAATCATTTGTTTGAACTAAAATAGTTACATACGTTTCAAGAATATCACCAAATAATACAGCTCCTGTTTCAAGCAACTGCTCACATTTTTCTTTCGCTTCTTCCATATGTTTTAATTCTAGCAAACAAATAACTGAAGCTAATTCTGTTTGTTCCGTTTCTGCATTATACTGACGTAATATTTCAAAGCAGCGCAATGCATCTTCGAATTCCCGCTCTTTCAACGCTAAAAAACCTTTATCAATATAGCGTTCTGATAGTTGCGGAAACAATACGACCGTATTTTCTTTTTTATCCATACGTCCGCCTCTTTTTCTAGATTTTAATGATCTTCAAAGTAAATATATCAAATGCGTAATGAGAACACAACATTCCAAAATTATTTATTTGAAATATAGGAATATTCGATTTTCGCAACAAAAAAGCAACAAACTTTTAAATGAAATTCATTTTTCACAAACAAAAACCCTCAGCAACAGACGCAGAGGATTCATCATTAACGGAAAGCTTTTATAATTGTGGGGTATATAACAAGGGTAATAATTTGGAGAACAATAATTGCCATAACAATCATGCTGAAATAGAAGATTGGTTTACTTTGCTTCATTAAAAACATAATAATAAGCATCGTACAAGCAAACAAACTTAAAAAGAACAAACTTGTTGTCGAACTAAGTATACCACTCGGGACAAAGAACAATAAAACTACACTACAAGTACCTATAATTCCAAATAACCATTCCATTCATTCACTCATTCCCTTTCCCTCTCATGGCAGTTTTTTCTACGCTACTAAATGTTTTACAACATCAATTACATATGTTAACTTTTCATACGCCACAAACCCAAAAGCTACTGTTAAACCCGTTACGATTAACCCTTTCATCATCTCTTCCTCCTCATTTATCGTTGTTATCTTCATTATAGAGGATTAGTAATTTGTTACCATCGAACTTCCTTACACTTACCTTACAGAATTGTAAGATTTCAAAAAAAGACTTCAAATCATGATATTATTTTTTTGTACAATTAAGAATTTAATTTATAAGGGGGATTATATATGTTCAAAAAAATGGCTGCTGATGTTTTAGGATTAAGCGATGTAGGTTCTGTCATTACACCAAAAGATTATGATAAGGTTGATGCTGATGATTACGTGATGCATGAAGATGGGGAGAAAATTTACTTTCTTATTAAATCAAAATCAGATGAATATTGCTTTACAAACAAAGGATTAATTCATCTAGATGGTACAAGCGCGACAAGCAAAAAGCGTACACTACGCCGATATAGCTATAGTAAATATCAAATTAAAAACGTAGCACTTGAAACTGCAGGCACAATTGATTTAGATGTAGAAATTAAATTTCATATGGGAGATGAGCATTACTCAATTGATGTTCATAAAAAACATATTGAAGAATTAAAAGATTTATATAAGGCTCTTCTTAAAATCGAAGAAATTTCATACGACAACGATATTACATTGCAGTATGCGCATAAAAGTTTAGATATGGCCTCTAACACTTTTAGCCGTATTACAAATGCACAAGTAAATTTAGCAGAACAATTTAAAGAGATGAACGAGATCGCCTTTAACTGGCTTGTTGATACGAAGAAACAATATAACGTGAAAGATTATGGTTTTGTCTTTGAGAAGTTTATTAATAACTAATTTAAAACAAATAAAAAACCTTGTTATCAAAAGATAACAAGGTTTTGTTAGCGTCCCAGGAGAGATTCGAACTCCCGACCCGTCTATTACCTACGATATATAAACGATTCTTTTCTTCGTTTGCTGAGCGTACATTTTGGCGGTCAACTGACCGTTTTTGTTAATTAATATTATACGCTATAGCGCAGTTCTACGTCAACGTTGAAGGCACTCTTATTCTATCGATTTCCCTATGCGTGATTCTGACGCATTTAGACGATACTACCGTAAGCAAAAAGTTATCGGTCTAGAATCGTTAATCTCGGCATACTGAATTACTCAAAAAGGGACTGTAATCCTATTATCCTGAAAGGTTTAAAAGCTGGTTGACCTCTTAGTGCTTCAAAAATTTCTTTTCGATAACGCTTAAAGTGTCTCGCATATATTACTACTTCTCCATCCTTTATTTTTTTCAGTGTAACTGTGCGCCCATTCATATTCTTATGTCCCACAATCGTAAGTGCTATAACTATCTTGTTCCCACCCTCAGATACATCTTTTATCACTGCACTACTATTCATTCTCGTCCCCCTTTCTAAGATCCGTGTAGTTCTCGCCGTATTTTTCAAAGAAGTCGAAAAGCGCCTTTAATCATTTGCCATTCGTACGTTCTATTAATCTTGTATAGTTCATATTCTACACTTGCATGCATAATATTTCCACTAAACAACTCACTATTTTAGAGAATCTTCTGATAATATCTACATTCGAATCTATCGAGATCGTTGTACGGGTGTTCTGCACGCTTATTTATGCATAAAAAAGAGCGAAGTCCGTTAAGACCTCGCTCAGTTTCGCCATTCCTCTTCGCATTAATTTGAGTTCAGATGTCGAGACATTGCCATCCCATGAATTACGATCGGCGCCGCCTTCTTCTTTTGTACGTTTCCTGCGGGTTGGATATGTCTAGCCGTGATCATTCCCGATCGTGGTTGCCTTGTTTCTTCTTTTGCCTTCTCATTGATCTTCGTCATCTTGTCGCATCCTTTCATAATTAAATCGATTCCCTCACTGATCAGCGCCAACGATCAAATATATCAGCCTCGTTAATTCCACCACTACCCCTTTTCGGTTGGTGTACGATCTTCCAGTTTGGCGCGATTTCGTTGCCTTCGTTCACTATAACGTAGTCATTTCCGTACTTGCTGCGAGCCGTATCGATCAGCGCCGATAGATCCGCTTCTAGTTGTGTTTTAGATTTCTTTCCTTGCTTCGCTTCGCACTTCGTAGTTCTGACGTATGTAGTAGTTTCCATTTTCGTTCCTCCTTCGATGTTGTCGCTACATAGGAGAACCGTCGGGAAGCCGCAGCAGATCCGCCACAACTTCGACCTTCCGTCCCAATCTCACTTCGCTTATTGGATGACTGCGCCTGTCATGTCGGCGTGTTCCATCTGTACTTGTAGAATGCGATCACGATGCACGGTCTTATATGTTTCCGTGTCGTTCGCGTATTCGGTTAGATATTTCGAGAACTCATTAAACGCCGCGCCATATTTCGCAGTATCTACGAATGCACCATTTTTGATAGATTCGATCGTTTGTAATACTTCGAATGCTTCGCCCGCTCCTTCGACTTGTGTAGCGCGAACTAGTTTATTGTGTGTATTCCCTAACGCTTGTCGAACCTTGTGCGATGCCTCTACGTTTCCGCCTGCGCTTTGTAATACCGCTTGTCCTAGCTCGAAAAATTCGTTTTGAATGGATCGCGCTAACGTTGGATGATCCGCAGCTTGTACCATTTGTTCTAAGAATTCCGCAGCTCGTGTCGGATTGGGCGCGAATAATACTCGACCTTTTAACTCTTTCATTTTCGCATTGAATATCGTTTCTTTATTCTTATCGACCTTCGACGGCTCTTTGTATAGATCTCTTTCCGCTAACATATGAGCCTCGCTGATCAATTTATCGTGAGCTGCTTTTTCTTGATCAATCAGGGCGATCATTAAAACCTCGTGTTTTCGTTTTAATTTATCGATCTGTGCAAACTGCCCTTTTGCCGTTAACATATCGTTACTTCTGATTTTTTCCTGATTCTCTCGGAAAAGTTTTTGCATCCCTAGTACCTTTCCTGTGAAATCTCCTTTGATCTTGCTAGCTTCTTGAATTAGGTTTTTTGATGTTTTCATTTTTGTATCCTCCATTTAATTTCGTTTTATTTTTGTTTTCTTTGATCATTCTGATGTAGATAATTGGCGCGGCTGATCACATACAATGCAGCAGCATCGCGCGTCTTTCTTCGTTTAGCTTGTTCGTATAGCCATCGCAGCGAACTAATATTGATCGGTAGCTCGCCTGATTTTAGCGGCGTCGGCGTGACCTCGATCCCTGCGAGCTGCAAAAGATCTTCGTCGCCTTCGATCGTTATGTAATCGCCATGTTGTTTTATGATCATAGTCGCTCGTGCGCCTTTCTTTGTAGCTGCTTCATGATGTCTTGCGTTTGGATCGCGTAAAATCGCGCATCGATTAACTTGAAATTCTCTTCACCGACAAAATTAACGATCTTCGCCACGCTCTCGGCGCTACATACTGATCGATTAACCTCCCACGCTGAGACGCTTTTTTTGTCCACTCCGATTAAATCCGCTAGTTCTCGTTGTGAAACGTTTGCCAACGCTCGGATCAATCGCAGTTTGTCGCCTGTAATTTGATACATTCTTTTCGCTCCCTCTGATGTATACACCGTTGACCGGTTGAGATCCGTATAATGTACCATCGTATATTTTTAAAAATATGGCAGCGGGGGAACCCGCCACCGCATCATATGTCGTCTTGCGAACGTAACATATTGACGCCTACGTAAATTCGAACGAAGACTGGCACTGACGGCGATTCAGCTTACCGCCCAATTGTGTTAATCGTGTACTAGGATCAATGCCCCTCGCCGTGGATCGGGAAAATCCTACGGCTGGCACTAAGAAGAAAGGAAGGATGAAGAAAGCGATATATGTCCCGTGTTGCCGCGCTAGTAACTAACGTCGGGAAGCGCTATTTACTAGACCAATGGAGAGAGCAGCAAGGAAAGGAAGAAGAAACCCCGCCGCTAATGGAAAACGATCAAACCTACTCAAAAAGTAGGAAACTAGAAGGAGAAAAAAGAAGATCTTCTTCTCATACTATATGTACCTCTGAGAACTACTTATTTGTATACAATGATCCATTTTCTTTAGATTTTATTCCATCGTGACTTTCTCCCGCATATTTTAGGCGATCGCCTTCGCCTGATCAGGTCGGTTATTTTTTAACGCCTCTCTGATCGCTTTGCTTTTCTTCACCTTCTCGATATGACACGGCTTGCAATGCGCTTTCCTTCCGCCTCGTCCGTTTTTAGCGAACTGATCTAACGGTTTTAGCTCTTCGCATTTTTTACAATATCGATGTTCAATCATCTCCCCGTCGATTTCTACGGAGATGATCAGCGTTTTCTTATTTGTGTTACGTGTGTAGTTATTGCACGGTTTGCATCTCGATTGCAGTCCGTCGGGCTTCGCTTTACATTCGTGGAACTGGTTGAGATCCTTCGATTTTTTGCAGTATGAGCATTGTTTCTTATGCTGCATTATGATCGCCTCCTTCCTCGTGCTGCTTGATCAATTCCGTAATCCCTATGATTCCCGCATGAGTTACGTATAATTGACGATATGTAAAGCCGTTTAATTTACTTTCTCGATCCTCGATTTTAAACCAACCTTTATTACGATATTCGCCGACTGGACGATAAGATCCACTTGTCTTTCTCATCGATAATACTCCCAAAATTTGCAGCTCTGATCGTACCGCCTGCGATGACATCCCGTCGAGATGGTAGGCGCCGAGATCCGCTAGTGTAATCAGACTATCATCTTCTACGTACCTCTTTATTTTTTGTTCCGCTGCTGCTCGTTTCTCATTCGCATATTGAATGATAGTTTCGTAGGAATCGATAACCTCGGCGGGCATATCGCCAATTAATGCATCATACTTCGCTGCCTTTTCACGCAGCTCGATAAGTTCCGCATCGATCGCCTTGGTTCTCGTATGATCGTCCGCATTATCCCGAATATTTAATAGTTGGTCACGCACTGCTACGGCGATCTTGCTATCTTGTAATAACATTCCGAATCGTAGCACGGCACGGATCGAGAACAGTCCCATTGTTGAGTTAGGTATTTTCATTGCCGTACCGTCTGCAAACTCTACATTATAAGCGCCCTTTTCGATCGTATATGTGCGGTGTGACAACGTGTCACATAGTAACTTTTTACCCGTTGTTAAGATATAACCGTCGCTTTGAATTTCTTCGCGGTGACGAGAATAAACTTTTCGAATCGTTGCGGGATCAGTTTCGTAGAAATCAGCGATCTGACCAACCGTCACCATTTCGATATTAGGCAGCAGTACAACCGCTTTAACTTTTTCTAATATATCGATGCGATCCGCTAGTTCGTCGCGTTTTGTTCTCGCGTCGATGATATCGGCTACCTTTTCGATCGCCTGTGTATTGAATGCCTCTTCATTTAGTATGATTTCGATTTTTGTGTTTTTCATTGTTGTTATCCCCTTTTAGTTTTTATAGTTTTTCGTTTGTTTCATAATTCTAGTTGTTGAGTTCGCGCCCATCATTGAGCGTGATCTCTACGGAACTTTTCGCATTTATTTTGGACGAACTATGCAAATTCTCGTTGATCAGCGTTTTATTTTCCGCTGTGCCTTCCGTATTCAACTCGACAACAAGATCAGCCGATGTTATGCCGAACCCAACCGCATAGTTACGTTTTTTCTTTCGCTTACGTTTCTTTTTCTTCGCTGCTGCCGCTTTTTTCTCGTCGGGTAGATCTAGATAGCGACGATCAGCTTCAGGGATTTCGATGTACATCGCGAAACCTCCGATCATTTTTATTTAATTTTTTACGCTAGCCATACAAATAGATAGCGCTTAGAGGTCTAAGGAACGATTGATAATCATCAAGGCTTCGCGGTAGACACCGATTAAAATTCGCAGTCCACTTCGTTCGCCTGCTTCGCTGCTTCCCTCCGCTGCTGATCCCCTTTCGCGTATTCCTCAGCGCATTTCGTGCGGTGTGTCTTGTCTTTATTACGATGGCTATCGATGCTTTTCGCGAAATCATTATGAAACGCTGCTGCTCGTGGGTATCGTTTGAAAAGCTCGCTCTTTTTCAGCGGTCGCAGTGGGCGATATCCGTTCGATAATCCCAAACCGCGGCGAATGACTTCGATTAGTCCAACGTCTTGCAGGATTTTTATATTATTCGCTACCGTTCGGACACTTTTATGTAGCATCTCGGCTATAGCATATTGAGACGGGAATGCGCATCCATATTCGGAATTGTATAGCTGAACAATATAGTCATAGATTATGATTGTATCGGCGGTGAATCCGTATTCCTGCAATGCTAGGTAGTCCATAATACTAGCGGGCTTTTTGATAAATCCGTCGCCCTCTTCCCTTGCATTTTTATCGTAGAATGGATTCGGATCGTGATCGGCGGTGATCGCCTTTAATTCTCTGTTTAATTCCTTTTGAAAATCCTTTTTTGCTTTTGCCTGTGCTGCTTGCGTCATAATTACCATCCTCCCTTTTTCTCTTACGTTAATATAGACGCTGTATGCATTACATTTCGGGTCAAGTCATGAAATATATTTCATAAAAGATCCGAACTACTCTCCGTGCATATAAAGATTTAGGTTATAAAGATTTAGGTTATAAAGATTTAAAATAATTCTGCTTCGAATTGAAATACGCATTCTTGCAGTGATAACGGTTTGTAGGAAACTCGCTATTTTGGGACTGGGCGCAGCCTTGATAAATAATAAAACCGACGCCGATCCGATATGATTAACTGATGCGTAGATCTTCGATAGAAAAGAGAAGAAAGATCGCCTCCCCTCGTTCCGCTCGTCCCCTCCACGAAGTCCTCCTGATCCGCTGCCCTCGTCTCTATAGGCGCGTGGATCCTGATCGTTTGGTCAACTGCTGCGAAAATTTATATCGGCGGATCTCGCTTATATATAGAAGAAACGCGACTACCTGAGTTAAAAATTATATGCGCGAATTTTTATCGAGTGGTGATCGTTTAAATTATCGGGGGTTGGGTAACTTCGTGAGGTAGATCGATCGGGCTGCGCTAGAAAGTAAGTCGACATCATGTCCATTTACTCGATTTGGCTGCGTCAACGTCTTCCCAAACATTGGCGCCAACTTTCAGTGGATCGGGCTGCGCTGCTGCGGAAAGTATTGAGACACCGTGTCCCGTTACTTTTACGCCTTGAGTTAAAAATGGTGTGCGCTTTGTTTGTACGCTTGCTGCTGGCTATACAAGGGCGGCGTTGGGGGGTTGGTGGATTTTTCCGATTTGGGATGCTGCTCTATATCCGATCAATTTAAAAGCTCCGCAACGAAGCGAAAGGATGCTTTAAAGAGATTCGAAGTTTCCGATCAAGAAAGAATCACGAAAAGAATTACGAAGAAAGAAAGTAAATGAATTCAATCGCGAACTTAATTCGATTCGATTCGATGCGAAGAAAGAAAGAAGATCATTAACAACAAACGAAACACAACGCGAAGATGATCACGAACTTAATCGATCAGACTTTAATCATTCGAAGAAGACAACAAAGAAGAAGATCAATAACAATTCTTTAAACGAATTCAATCGCAGCAAACAAAGAAGACAACGAACAAGAACGATCCTGATCCGCTGCTGCTGCGATCCATACGATATGATACATAGTTATGTGGTACGCCGTGGCGTGGTCGTATGCCATACGCTGATGTGGTGGTAATGCATAGCGTACGTTGTAAGACGCCTGCGCCCCTCTCTGGGAACTTCTAGGTTATTCGGATACACTTGCGTATATGATCTTATGTGTAAGCCTGTATAAGCGTACCTATATACGGCAGGTCATATCGGGGTAATGGTATCGGGGTATCTCGAATAGAGTGCGGGCTATTGGTCGATCAGATACATGGCTAGGTATGGTGGCGTGTTCTTCGTAGGTTGGTCGAATGGCATGAAGGTGTATCATAACATAAAACATATAGCGATCTATTATAATACAGTTATATATCGTGGGCGTGCTTTCATAAATAAACCTTCATAACTTAACAGTATTGACGGGGTTTTTGACGTGTGATAAGATAGCTACACAAGACACCTTCATAACTTACCTTCAAAAATAAAGGCGAAGGAGAGGGCAAAAAGGAGAAGATAAACTATGAAATACGGATATGCACGAGTGAGTACATTAATGCAGGATCTAGAGGCGCAGGAGATCGCCCTACATAATGCAGGATGCGATATCATTTATAAAGAGAAATTCACGGGAACAACGAAAGATCGTCCGCAGTTCATCGAATTAATGGAGAAGATCAGCGAAGGCGATACGCTTGTAATAACGAAGCTCGACCGATTTGCAAGATCAACAAAGGATGCGATTGAACTCGTAACAGATCTATACGAAAAGGGCGTGATCGTACACGTATTAAATCTAGGCGTGATCGATCGATCTACCGCAGCAGGTAAATTAATGTTTAATGTATTCGCTGCATTCGCAGAGTTTGAACGCGATATGATCATTGAACGTACTCAGGAAGGAAAGGCAATCGCTAAGCAGCGTCCCGACTTTAAAGAAGGACGTCCGAAAAAGTTTAACGAGCAGCGACTAAAAGAGGCGTTAGAACTTCGCGAGAAAATGAGTTATTCGATGAAGAAAACCGCAGAGGTTACGGGTATTTCATTATCGACATTAGAACGATATGCACGGAAACAACGAGCGGCATCGATAAAATAGATCGGTGTCTTTTTGGTATGCGCTGAAATCCTTAGACTTCCAACGCTATGAGATTTGTAGTAGCTTCGTAATTTAATTCGAAAATATTTACGCTAGTCGAGGCGATCAGGTCGGGCGGATCTACTGCGAATGAAAACCCCCTGATTTCGGATCGGCTCTCTCTATATGGTGCCGTGCTGATGTAGCGAAGAGAATGCGCCGATAATCCTACCGATCTACACGAAGTACTACACATATGTATCGATGCGTGACGAATAATAACGATCACTACTCGCAACCTATCATAAATCACTACCGAAATGTAGCGAAGTGTACCGATCCCTATGAGTTTCGTATATACGTAAATGAATGTAACTATTTACGTTACACGTAAACCACCGTAAACCCTACTCTCGCAAGGGATCCGCCGTTTCATCGAAAATATTACACGAGTTTACATTAAGGTTAGCGCCAACAAAATGCCGACGTTTATGCATAAATAGTAAACGTTGTTATTATGCGGTTTACGCATCGCTTGCATAGCGTAATAGTGTATACGATTTACAGTAATTGAAGGGGGGCGTTCGGAGGATGGACATCCGTCACAAGCTTTCGGCTGGTAATATGTAACGTAATGTATAACGGTGAGAGTACGCTTCTTTGTTCAGTTTTGTTAAATATACGAAAAAAACGCGGAGAAGCGAAGTCTAGGAACGAGGAAAAATGAAAAAAGTATCGAAATTTTACTAGAGTGCATGCGGTTGGAACGTACTCTATCAGAGAGAGCTGAGTGGCTTTCTTTTTTGTTTCCTGTAAAAATGGTAAAATTGGAATATATTATAAATTTTTTTGAAGGATCACCTTATGGGGAAATTAAGTCGAAAGGGAGAAGCTGAATATGAATATAAATAATTACAAAATAAAGGATTTAGAAAAGGCTTATACTCTAATATTTGAAAACGCTAAAGAATTAATAGAGGAATCTGAAATACTTTTAGCCAACGAACGATTTGCAAGATCATATACCTTGTCACACATAGCTTCAGAAGAATTATCAAAATTGCCAATTTTATTTAGGGTTGCCACAGACATTCATTTCAAAATAAAAGTTAATTGGAAAGACGTTAATAAAGACTTACGTGACCATGAAGGAAAATTAAGAAGAAAGTTTATACAGCAACAAATCCTATTAAATCCAAAGGGGTTTAATGATGAATTACTAAAGTTTATAAAAGACAAGGCGAAACATTACAATACTTTAAAAAATGATAGTTTATATGCTGGCATTCGCAATGGAGAATTTACTAAACCAAGTCGTACTATCGATAGAGAAATTGCCGAGGCGAATATTCAAGTGGTAAAAGAAGAATTAAAACTACATGAAATGACAAAATATCACTTAATAGGATTTAGTAAAGCTCTAACAAAAGCAAATAAGCAAGATTTTCTTTCACTTACATTTAGAGATAAGACTAATTAAAGGAATGCAAATCCCAACAGGCTTGTTACCTATGTATTAAACCCATACTTTGTAACAAGCTATCAGAATACGCATGCTTATTATTACGTTTCAATTTTTTGTACTATTACACTCGCTCATTTTGTCTCCCTACAATCACCGTCAATTTAACCTCACAGTTTAATTTATTCGTTATTCATTATATATTCTTCTGTTCTCCTACCGATCTACACTTCGCTTAGTTAGCGGTAGTCACTTTCTTCCTCCACCTATCGTAGCCAGTGGCGTTATTTTTTCGTTCTTCCTTAATATCTGATATTACGCTCGGACTCTACCCTCAATTATTAATAGTGGACATACATTAATCACTTTACAAATGCGATAACGCATGTTAACGTGTAGATAACAATAAAATATGCGTTACCGCACTAATCGGGAGGATTCGAATGATTTTAAATAAAGTAATTGGAGTTGAAGAAGCTGCAGTTTTATGGAACTTATCGCCTGGATACATAAAAAATCTATGCGCAAAAGGTGATGTACTATCAAAAAAGATAGGGAAAACATGGGTAATCGATGCTACACAAGGACATCCCGCATTACGTTTGTACATAAAGAATATACAAGGAAGCCCATTTCTAAAGGAAGTATGTATAAGCGAGGATTCTAAAAACGTCAACATTCAATACGTTAATTCTTTCGAAGAATACGTTGCACTAAATGAAAAAACGGGCAATGACGCTAAAGCATACGAAGAATATTTCGGAACAGGCGATAAGATTAATAAAATACTAACTCAAGAAAGCGCTCGCCTACTACGCCAGTTTTCGTTTTTAGATAACGTCTCGATCAATATTCCTTATAAAGGATTAGTTCATGAAATCAAATTGAATCGGGATAAATTTAATGCTTATTTAGGCTATAAAATAGAGGATTTAAACGTCCAGGATAGAACGTGGCATCAAGAATTCCTAGAAAAGCACGCATATCCAAAAGAAGATAGAGCTAGACTTGTAAATGAATTCGTAGTAGTAAAGTGATTTCTGAATCTAGCCTATGACGATTAAAGCCGCTTGAGATAGCGGCTATTTTTCCTTGATATGGAAGTGTATATTATATGATAAAATATAAATTGGATAATTTTACTATATAAGGTGGAGAGACACGATGAAAGAATTTCAATATTTACCATTAGATGATACAGATAGGGATATGCTTGGATTTAAAGAGAAGGCTGAAGAAATTGCAGAATTTATCAACGACTTCTCTCCTAAACTACCGTACTGCCTTTCTATAAACGGTTCGTGGGGCGCTGGAAAGTCAACAATGTTAAATTTTGTAGCAACTAATTTAGATAAAGGGAAATGTATAACAGTACGTTTTAATCCTTGGATGATTTCTGAACGTGAAGAACTAATCAAGAATTTATTTGAAGAAATATACTATGCTATGGGAGAAGGAAATTTTTATAAAGCTAAAGATAAATTTTTTAAGTACGCAGAGAAAGTAGTGTCTCCCCTAACAAAAGCGGCAGCGTTTGCTACAGCTTATTTAAACGGAGTTACTCCTGCGGCAGCTACTACCATGGCGAATGTTACAGGGGAGACAGCGCAAGGAATTGGTGATTTAATATTCGATAAGCCTTTATCAAAAAGAAAACATGAATTAAGCCAAGTAATGGAAGATACCGTTAGGGAAGACGAACGAAAAATTGTCATTATGATTGATGAATTAGATAGATTATTTCCTGAAGAAGTCATTACTATTTTTCAAATGATAAAGTCCAATCTAGACTTACCAGGATTATTTTTTGTAGTAGCAATGGATCAAGAGGTAGTATTCGATGCATTAAAAAAAGAGGGAATAAGCAAACCAGAATATTACTTACAAAAAATTTTCCAAAGAAAATATTTGATTAATACAAAGTATCAAATTAGGACACTTTCTCAAAATTTCATCTTAGAACATTTAAATTTTCATAGTGAATCAGATAATGCATTAGAAGAGGCTATATTAGCGTATTTTTATTTAAATGAATCTTATTTTGTATATAGCCCCAAACAATCCCCTAGTTTTTACTGGCACGAATTATCTGATGATTATAAACTGAGAAATGACCCTGGTGATTATAACATTAGACGTTCATATAACACTGTCGCAGAACTTTTAGCTAGTCAACTTAATTTTCATAACCCTAGAACATTCTTGAGGTTTACAGAAATGCTTATTGAGAAATGGGAAAGATACTATAATTACATATTTGAATTCGAAAAAGACATTAAGCGTTATGTATATATATCATTTTTGATTTTTATTTCTTATTACGCATATCCTGACTATACAGAACCATATTATCTGCAAAGGGAAAAAAGTAAAGACGATGATCGACCGTTATTCATTCAAGAAGTTGCTGATCATATTCAACAATTAATCCCATCGTTTACTTATGAAGATGAAGATAAAGAAATACAAACAGTTTATTGTAATACTGTAATTAGATTAGCAATTAACTATTTAAATCAATTCCCTGATTTTGTAGAAGTATAGTTTATATTTATTGTAACAGTAAAATAATTTCTAAACCTATCAAATAATGGTTATAGCCGCTTGAAATAGCGGCTATTTTTATAAGTAACTCCGTTATACGATGCTAACCTTTTTATATTAATAAAAAGTAAGTATGGTTTTATAAATAATTATTAAACTTCCGTTATCCACTAAACATCCTATCAAACTTATCCACCACTTCGCGTAAAATCTTCACGCGTCCCCCTCTTCTTTCCTCTTACGTATAAAATCGCCAATCATCGCAGTAATAGCCGAAGCGGCTACGGCTAGTCCGAATACTACCCCGAATGCTGCTACGTACAGATTGCCAAATGCTTTGGTTATCATCATAAATACGAATGCGAATACGATTAATAACATTTCTTTACGTTTGTTTCTCACGCTATATCCTCCCTTCTGACGTTCCTTTTTCGTAATCTCTGCTTAAACCCTCGAACTGCACCTCTAGCAGAATCAAACGAACGATCCGTTTTTTGCGCCACCGTCCGAGTGATCTCGCTCTCTTTAACTCCCGACCTGACTACGTCCTCGCTATCAATGGTATCAAATATCGAATCTAATATAATCTTATCGATCTTCTTTTCACAGATAGATCCATATAAAGTTTCGTAGATCTCTTCGTATGTACACGCATTACAGATCGCTTTTTCTTCCGTAGTATCTGTACAGTCGCCTAACGTTTCAAGTGCGCTAATATTCCCGATCAACGTTAACACATCTCGTTTCTTTCCCCTACTTCCGCAGTATTGGCGAACACTTTGACACAATAACCATTTAACTAGATTATCGAAATCGCCTCGATCTACATCAAACGATCTGATCGCATACCTTATTTTACGGAAACAATCGTCTATAAAGTGTACTTCGTTATTCATCTTATGCCAGTTATCGTTGGCTAGTCGTTCGATCAGCGGTATGTAGTGCGCCTTGATCCTCGTTCTATATTTAGTATCACTTATTTCAGTGTGACAATCTTCCACTTCTTTCTTAGCTAAAGTCGCTATTCTATTTAATGTTTCGTTTATGTCTTCGTCTTTATTAGCGTATTGTCTTATATTAAGTCGTATTTCCATGCACAAGTCCTCCGCCTCTTGTAGCACCCTGTGTCGACCTTCGATGTTTAATTCACTTCCGCTAGTGACAAGCGTTGACACATCGACTAGCAGAGGCGAGGAAGTCGTAGGAAGCAGGGTGCAGTTTGAACCCCTATTTCGCAGAGATAAAAATAATCGTCAATGCGAATAGGGGTAAGGCGTTAGCAACTAGCGTCGGCTCGTTGTATGAGGTTTTCAGTAACGCATTCCCCGTCCTTGTACTTTCGTACGCATCGACTTTCTACACTACAAAACGTCCCATAGTGCGTAAATCTTTCGATACACCCTGTTACCGTAGTAACAACGTATTTCCACCCTGACCTTTAACGGTAGTCACCACCTAGACCTATACGACGCATGGGGAATGATATGCGTTGAATTGTATAGCGCTAGTGGTTGCGGCGGTCTAGCTACCCTTTTACGTTTTTATAGCGGTACGGCTTCCGCTTTTTGACTTACCGCATCAGTACCTAAAAAAGACATTACTAAAGACGCCTTGCAATCTTCGAATTTTTTCGATAGAATGCAAAGTAGATGATCAGACTGATACGGCTTGTCCGTTATTTAGTTTGATTTGTGTATGTTTTGAGTCTCCGATTGCCGTCGGGGACTTTTTATTTACAAGAAATTTCGCAGACTTTCCGCCACTTCGTTTTTATCTAAATGCAGATAACGCGTTGTAACGGATATATCACTATGCCCTAGCGCCTTTGATATCAACGCGACATTTGCACCCTTCTTTAAGAGATTCTTCGCAAATCCTCTACGTATGGCGTGCGGATTAATATTTTTAAGCCCGTATTCCTTCGCATGTTTAGTCATTCGTTTTGATATAATGTTATTCGTCGGACTAGTTAAAACACTTCCGCCGCTCTTCGTAATAAAGAGATAATTATTTTTCGCTTGGTACTCTCTGCGAATGATTTCGTTTTGTTTCATAAGAACATCTAGCAATCGTGCGAGAGCGTCGTCAAACGGCAGATATATCGATTCATGATTCTTTATAATACCACCGTCAACACTTAATACTTTCGCGTCTAAATCAACGTGTTTATGTTCGAGTTGTGCTAATGTGCCGACCCGTATTCCCGTCTGATACATAAGTAGAATAGCGGTAGCATCTCGTAAATCTAAGAATCGTGTTAAGTCGAGTACCGATAACAAGATATTAATTTCACGATCTGTCGCACCTTCTTTAACAGGCGTATCCACTTTGATCTTCACGTTACGCCAAAAGTTAATATCAATCCATCCATTATCGTGGCAGCGTCCTAAAAATGCCTTTAGACACTTCAAACGGGTTAATTTCGTTTGATTACTAACGTTCATAGACGATAGCCACTCGTAAATATGATTAACATTTAATTCTTCTAAGCACTGCGTATCTGCTATCTTCGCAAAATGATTAACGTGTATATAATAGTCATTTATCGTGCGCTCACGTAAGCCTGTCGCCTTCATTTGACGTACAACAATTTCGAGCGCTTTCTCGATTGTTAAATTAAATGTATAACGACCCTCTGTGGATGCTTTCTTTCGCTGATCGCTTTTCAATCTATCGCTAAAAATATTCGATAAGTCTTCGCTAATCGTTAAAGAATCACGTCTTTTTGACATAAAAAAATAAGCCCCCTAACTCGTTAGCGACCGCACATTGTACGATTCAACTGACGAATTAGAGAGCTTATATATCGCGGATCTTGACGTCACCGCAAGGTTTTGTTAGCGTCCCAGGAGAGATTCGAACTCCCGACCGTACGCTTAGAAGGCGTATGCTCTATCCTGCTGAGCTACTGGGACATGGAGCGGGTGAAGAGAATCGAACTCTCGACCAGAGCTTGGAAGGCTCTTGTTTTACCACTAAACTACACCCGCGTATGTTATTTTATTTTTCATCGTTAGCGCCGTTGCCCTATCGACAATATTTATTATATTCATAACTACTTATAAAGTCAACACTTTTTTAAAAGAGGATAATTTTTCTTATCCTCTTTTAAAAATTGCTTGTTCCACCAACTGTCCGTCTAATGTTTCAAAACGAACTTCTATATGATTTTCATCCATTTCTAATAAAGCGAATGTTTTTTCCACACGAGAGCGTGGGAGCAAAATACTTCCTGGATTAATAAATAAAATCCCATCAATTAATTCTGCCCCTAATACATGAGAATGTCCAAAGCATGCTACTTGCGCTCCTACTTCTTCTGCATGATACGCTAACGTTTGTAACGTCATTTTCACATTATGACGATGACCGTGTACAACTAAGAAACGAATTCCATCTACATCAGTTACAATTTCATCTTGAAAGTTAGCATAATCACAATTCCCTTTTACAACATGGAAACCTTGCAGCTCTTCGTGAGCAGGCGTTAGCTCTGAATCACCGCAATGAATCATGACATCTACTTTCCCTTCGTAATTCTCTTTTAACTGCTGTAATTCCTTCACAGAGCTATGACTATCGCTTACGATTAAAGCTTTCATCAATCTCTCTCCCTTATTCTTCTAAAAACCATTCTGGGATTTTTCCTTCTAATTTACGAAGAGCACGCCCGCGGTGACTAATCGCATTTTTCTCATCTGAGCTTAGCTCCGCCATCGCTTTTTTATATTCTTCTACATAAAAAATCGGATCGTATCCAAAACCATTTTCCCCGCGGCGCTGTTCTAAGATTTTTCCTTCGCACGTTCCGTTTACAATAACCGGCTCTTTATCAGCTTCAGGGAAAGCAACTGCTAGCGCACAGTAAAAACGAGCTGTACGTTTTTCTAAATCGACGCCGGTTAACCCTTGTAACACCTTATCTATATTCGCCTGATCATCTTTCGGCTCTCCAGCAAAACGAGCTGAATATACACCTGGTTTCCCGTTTAAGGCATCTACAATAAGACCAGAGTCATCCGCAATTACGATGGAATTCAACTGTCTACTAAGACTGTCCGCTTTTAAAATCGCGTTTTCTTCAAATGTTTCACCAGTTTCTTCGACTTCTTCAATATGAGGAAAATCGTGTAAAGATTTCACTTCTAAGTCAAATCTCTCAAATAACTCAGCAAACTCACGTACTTTCCCAATATTTTTCGTCGCTACAACAACTTGCTTCATATTTTCCACCTCTACTCTATATGAGATACGATGTCACCTAACGCTTCTTTTTGCTTTTCAACAAGTTGGAAAATCCCTTGTTCAGCAGCATCAAGTAATTCATTTAATTCAGCTCTGCTAAACGTCGCTTCCTCTCCAGTTCCTTGTACTTCAACAAACTGACCTTTTCCAGTCATAATAACGTTCATATCAACGTCTGCTTTAGAATCTTCAGCATAATTTAAATCTAAAACGACACCTTGTTCTTCAACAACACCTACTGACGTTGCCGCTAAATAATCTTTCACCGGAATTTTAGATACTTTGTCTGCTTGCAATAATTTTTCAAAAGCTAATACCATCGCTACATAAGCACCTGTAATAGAAGCCGTTCTCGTTCCGCCATCCGCTTGAATTACATCACAGTCAATCCAAACCGTTCTTTCGCCAAGCGCTTCTAAATCAACAACCGCACGTAATGCTCGTCCAATTAAACGCTGGATTTCCATTGTGCGCCCTGTTACTTTCCCTTTACTTGACTCCCTGATTGTACGTTGCTCTGTCGCACGTGGAATCATTGAGTATTCTGCTGTTACCCAGCCTTTTCCTTCTCCGCGCATAAACGGCGGTACACGCTCTTCAATTGTCGCTGAACAAATTACCTTTGTATCCCCAACTTCAATTAGTACCGATCCCTCTGGATGTTTTAAATAATTTGTATGAATATGTATATGGCGTAGCTCTGCTTTTCCTCTACCATCTACTCGCATAAAAATAACCCCCTCATAAATACTCTCATTAGTATAGCCAAATTTAAATGTACGATATGTATAACAATAAAAGAAGGGGAACTCAAAAAGCAATTCCCCTTTCTTACATAAGTATATCAAATTATTCGCGATTAAAAACTACCTGTATTCACGTTTTGTGGACGATCAACAGGTTTTATTAACTTTTCACCTTTCTCATCCATAAGATTTGCTTTCCCATTCACTTCAATAGAAACATTTTTCACACCTTGTTTTTCCGTTAAAGATAAGACTAACGATTTCAACACATAATTTGAAATCATATTTTTGTCTGGGTTCACAAATATATTTTCATTAAAGTTTAATGTAATATTTCCGTCCTGCACTTTCGGATTCGTAATAAGCTTAGCTCCTGGATTAAAATCATTTAGTAGCGATCCTTGAATCGGACCTTTTACAAGCTCATCCACAATGGCCGCATAATCATTTTCTTTTCCTTCTGCAACGCGTCTTGTTACCGGTACGTAATATTGCTGCTTATTATTATTTTGCGCCATAAAATAAAGTGTAACCGGTTTTGTATTCGTTACATCTGCTACTTGTTCATCATCAAAGTTAATTCCATTCGCACGACTTATCCCTTCACCAAGCGGTGTACCTGCAACAGGCATCTTCGCTAACTTTTCACCATTTATTTGGAACTGCACTTGTTTTATTTCTGTAAATTGAGTCAAAGTCCACGCTACTGATTCAACAATTTGACGCTCTTCTTCTTTTGAATAATTTTTCATTTCGTTAGAGAAATCAATTACTGCTGTCCCGCCTTTTTTCAAATTCAAGGTCATCGTCGTATTCGCTGGAAGGACTGCTCGAAATCCATTTGGCAATAAATTTGTGACTGGTCCATCTTTCACAAGATACTCTAACGTTTGCTGTACAACTTCATTCGCTTTCGGAGTAGGCATTGCAATAGTTTGCGGTACGACATATCCATTTTTATCAACGAGGTATAACTCTCTATTTACTGTTTGCCCTTGTTTATCTTTTTTAGCTGTTTCTTTCTTTTCACCTTCTGTATACGTAACTTTTTTTGGCGGATCAATTTGTTCTGTCGCTTTCTCTTGATTTAACAAGCCACACCCTGATAATAAAATCGCACTCACAGTAGCACCAACAACCCATTTAAAAGTGGATTTAGGCATGCCATTCCCCCCTAAAATCTAAGTTTGTACTATTATGTATACGAGCTGTTTCATATTTTAGAACAAGCTATAGCCACTTACACAGAAAAAACCCCTGATTTCTCAGGAGTTCTCTTATATGAATCTACTATTATTCTGTATCTAAATTAATATGCTTCACATTTTCAATCGGCTGACCGAACCACTTTGATGCAATTTCTTTAAACAGACCTATTTTACCAGTCGTTAAAAAGAGGTGATCACTTTGTTCTTCTCCCTCATTTAACATCTTACTATGGTATAAAATTGTGCTTACCTCACGCGCTGTTTCATCACCCGAACTAATTAATTGCACTTGATCCCCCATTACCTTTTTAATAACAGGGCCTAAAATCGGATAATGTGTACACCCTAAAATAAGTGTATCAATGTCAGTACTTTTCAACGGTTGCAACGTTTCTCTTACAACTTCATACGCCATTTCACTTTCGAAATTTCCGCTCTCTACAAGCTCAACGAAAGGTGGACAAGCTAAACTTTCTACCATAACACGGTTATTAATAGACTTTAGCGCCTCTTCATAGGCACCACTTTTTACTGTTCCAATCGTTCCAATAATCCCAACATGATACGTATTTGTCACTTTTAAAGCTGTACGTGATCCTGGATGAATAACTCCAACTACTGGAATTGATAATTGTTTCTGCATTTCTTCTAATACAACCGCAGTGGCTGTATTACACGCAATAACTAACATTTTGATATTTAAATCTAATAAATGCTCCGTCATTTCCCACGTGAATTGACGCACTTCTTCACGAGAACGCGGACCATAAGGGCAACGTGCTGTATCCCCTAAATATATAATACGCTCTTTCGGCAACTGACGAATTAATTCCTTCGCTACTGTTAAACCGCCCACTCCTGAATCAATAACACCGATCGCTCTATTCAACTTAATCACCCGTTTTCTCATTCATCATCTTATTTTATCATTATATTTTACACACTTTAAGTTCACTAACTTAAAATGCCCCTGTATAAAAAGTTTCATTTGTACCTATATAGATCAGGACCTTTTTTATTTTGCTCCTTTTTTTTATAATTTGCAAGACAGAAAACAACCGACCTTCTATATGAAAGTCGGTTTCTTCTATATAAAATACTCATTCAAAACAAAACTCCCGCTACCTTTATTAATAGCGGGAGTTTTGTTTTGAATGAGTATTTATCGCGTTCTTTATAGCCTTACCTATTTATGTATGAAACATCCTTATCATTCATATAGAGCATGAAACAAACAGAAAAATAGCCGACTCTTTGTATAAAAGTCGGCTGCTTTCTTATAGTTCGAGCTCTCCCATGCGAAGAAGCTCAACAACTGCTTGTGAACGTCCTTTAACCCCTAGCTTTTGCATTGCGTTTGAGATGTGGTTGCGTACTGTTTTTTCACTTATAAAAAGTTCACCTGCAATTTCCTTCGTTGTTTTATCTTGAACGAGTAATTCAAATACTTCTCTTTCTCTCTTTGTGAGTAACGGTTTAGATTGATACGCTTTTTCCTTCAACTGGTATAACCCTCCTTGCTTAAGCCAGAGCTGTATATGTGTAAGTTGGGTGTTTATTTAGTCAAGATATTGTATGAACGAAATGTGCAGGTGGTGAATGAAAATGGGCTTTATTTCTTATGTTATTTTAGACTTTTATACAGTGCGTGCACTCATTTTATCCACTTACTTTTTAATGCGCCATATTTGTTCTAGTAATATACTTACAACTGTACCTACAAACAAACCATTTCCAAATATATATTGCATAACAGACGGCAACGATTGGAGTGCTCCAGACGGTAAAAACATAACACCGCAACCAAATAATATCGCAACTCCTAAAATCGTTACATTCCTTTCATTAAGCTCCACTTGTTTTATATTATTTAACCCAATTCCAATTAGCTGTACGAACGAAGCCATTAAAACTGCAGATGCAACAGCTGATGGTAACGATGCTAAGTAACGAATAATACTTGGAAAAAGAGACATTACGACTAGTAACGCACATGCCATTAAGAACGATCGTATATATTTTTGTTTTGTTAAGCGTATAAATCCTGCCGTTGCTGGTAACGGAACGACACCTACAGTTGAAAACACGGAGGAAATGATATGTGAAATCCCTCCAACCCACGTACCATCCTTCAACTGTTTTTGTTCAATAGTCGCTTTATGAATGGTAGCTTGATTAATTGCTATAATAGCTGCCACTGTATTTGAAACTAAAATACATACCATAACGAAACTTGATACTGCCATACCTGTATTCCATTTCGGAAGTCCCCAAGCAAATATCTGTGGAAGTTGCACAAAATGAGTTACTTGAGACGGAATCGTCACTTTCCCTGCAATTAGAAAAATAATCCACCCACTAATTAATCCTATTAAAACTGCATAGCTTTTGATAAAACCTTTTCCGAAGTTGGAGAGTATGACCACGAACAAAAATATGCCGAAAGCGATCAATGCTGTAAATCCATCAATTTGAGAAACAGTAGTTGTAATCCCTAACATTCCTTTTAAAAACACACCACTTAATTGCAAGCATAATAGCAGTAAGAACGTTCCTGTCACGAGCGGCGTAAATAAAAATAAAATACGTCCGATAAACCCCGTTACTCCTAGTCCTATTAAAACTACTCCAGCAACCATCATCCCTAATTCTAAAATTTGCAACGTACTATGTAATTGATCCTGCCCGACAGTTGCATAAGCAAGTACGGTAAATACACCAACCCAAGATCCAGCTGGCCCATCTGCAATTGGTAGTCTATGTCCAAGCCACCCTTGTAAAAAAGAAGATATACCAACTACAAAAAACGTACGCTGCATTAAATAAAATATTTCTTCCGTCGTAAGATGAAATAACCCACCAACGACAATTGGTAGTGCGATTGAATTCGCTAATAAAAATATAAACCATTGCAAAGTTCCCATAATATGATTTTGATTATGTTGATTGTCCAAATTTTTCATCCCTTCTAGCTTTCCTATACGAAATATATTGTAAGAATAAAAAAGAAGAGTTCTATATTCTCAATTAGAACCCTCCTCAAATTATTTAAACGATTCTTCTACACAAGATTATTTAATTCCACCTCATTTAAACTTCCAACAACAATATTCCCTTTATACACGACTAAACGCTTTTCTGTTTGACGCGCTACCGCTTCAGCAGTACATGTTGCATTCGTTAAAACAAAGCTTGCTTCATCTCCTACATTTGGCCACACTCGTTTCCCTTCATTGTTTAACGTTCCTTTTCCTCCCGTAATAAAGCGAAGTGCTTTTCCTAAAGACCTTTCGTCACCCCATCCAAAACGCTCTGCTAATCGATTTGCCTTTTGAAGCATATCGCCAGTTCCAAACGGCGACCAATGATCTGTAATACTATCATTTCCTAATGAAACTTTAACACCCTTTTTATCTAATAATGGAATTGGGATTACTTGTTTACCAATTGGCACGGTTGAAGTAATATCAATACTTAAAGCCGCTAGTCTTTCTGCCACTTCTTCAGCCTCTTTATCAGTAACACCACCAAGTCCAAGCGCATGGCTAATTGTTACACGCCCTTGCCACCCTGCTTCTTCTGTTAAGCTTGCCAACCTCTTCATCGTAAACGTTCCCAGATTATTCGCATCATGCAAATGAATATCAACATCTGCATTAAATTCTACTGCGATATCCATAATTGTATGTAATGATTTTTCGATATCATTATCCACTGTAGCTGGATCCACTCCACCGACTAGATTCGCACCCATACGCATCGCATCTTTCACAAGTTGTACAGAATTACTGCGTAATAATCCATGTTGCGGAAAAGCAACGATTCTACCAGACATCCGATTTTTATATGTTTCTAATGCAGCTAACGTCGCCTCCAAATTATTAAGTCCAATAATTGGATCAACATTACAATGCGTTCTAATATTCGTTGCACCATTTCGAAGTAGTAACTCTAGCATATTTTCCGCCCTGTCTTGAGCAGTTGCTAATTGCTTTGGCAAAATCTTCTCTTCCTCATTAAAACGTGTAAAAATACTTTCTGCTGGCATACAAGCTTTCCAAGGCCCACTATAATACGTTTTATCAATATGAATGTGCATCTCTTCGAAAGAAGGCAAAATTAATAAGCGATTGGCATCAAGAGTTACTATCCCTTCCTCTTGAACAATCCCTTCTATAATTTTTTTAATTCGTCCATCTTCAATAAGTAAACTACATAATTCTGTTTCTGTTCGTGAAATTTCCCCTTCTTCATATGCATACCTTGATTCAACCATTACATTAGTCAACCAATATACTGTCATCTCTATTTCCCCACCCTTTATTAAAAATCATCTCATACCTCTTACTATAATTTTAATATCAGCTGAAAATTAAGACAATTAATATGATCGTTTCTCTAAAAAAATGTAATACAACCTCATAGTCTTCTCATAAATTTCCATATAGAATAGAAGTATGTAGCTTCATATAAAAAAGGAGTTGATCGTTATATGTCAAAAAAATTATGTAAATCCGAAACTGATAAAATGCTATTTGGTATATGTGGTGGTTTAGGAGAATATTTCGATATTAGCTCTACTCTCATTCGTATCCTTTGGGTCATTGCTGTTTTATGTTTTGGAACGGGATTTTTAGTTTATTTTATTTGTTTATTACTTATGCCACGTTCGTACTAATGGCATCACTTCATATACTTAAGAAGAGCATATAAAAAATCACCTATAGAATTCTATAGGTGATTTTTTCATGAAGAATATTTCATCGTTAAATGTAATACGGCCACTTCATCCTCTTCATTTTTATAACTATGTTTCTTATTCGCTTCAAATTGAATGGAATCAAACTCATTTAGCACGTACACATCGTTCTCCACTTGAATAGAAACTTTCCCTTTCATTACTGTTACAAGTTCGATTGCCCCTTCATGATGAGCTTCAGGTTCATATATACTATCCGCTCTTAAACAAGCTCGGTGCATTTCCATCCCTGTTTCTTTCGTGTAACGGAACATCGTTTCTAAATGCCATGCTTGTCCTACATCTACTGCAAATCCTTCTCCGCAGCGCGCAACAGCTACAGGCTCTCCAACAACCATCAATCTCGATAAAGGGATTGATAACCCTTTCGTAATTTTCCAGATGACAGCTAATGTCGGATTCGTTTCACCTCTTTCAATTTTCCCTAGCGTTAATTTACTAACACCTGTCTTTTGGGCTAAATCTTCTAAACTTAATTTTTGTTCATTTCGAATTTGTCTTAATAACTGACCTACTTGCTGGATCACTTCTTTTGTTTGCATGTCCTCATTTTCTTTCATCTATAAAACCACCTTAAAATATAAAATAGTTTACTTTTATTCACTTTAAGTATATTATACTATACATAAATACTCAATTTCGAAAGGAGTGCCATACTTCATGCGCGCAATACTACTAGGTCTTTTATCATCGGCCTTTTTTTCTGCAACCTTTATTATTAACAGAGCAATGAATGTATCTGGAACAAGCTGGGCTTGGACTGCTTCCTTCCGTTTTCTATTTGCTCTCCCTATTTTATTCCTTATCGTTTTATTTCGCAAAAACTTAGGAGCTTTATGGGAAGAATTAAAAAAACATCCATTTGTATGGATCGGGTGGGGCTCTGTCGCTGGCATCGGCTTCTATTCTTTATTAAGTTTCGCAGCTGTTTTTTCTCCAGCTTGGCTCGTTGCTGGAACTTGGCAAGTTACGATATTAGCAGGTTTACTTTTATCGCCATTATTCTTCATTAAAATAGAAACAAAATCAGGTACAAAACTTGTACGTGGAAAAATCCCACTGCGCAGTTTATACGTCGCTTTATTTATTTTACTTGGTGTACTTTGTATGCAAGCTACTGAAGCGGGGCATATTACAATGACTCAATTCATTTCTGGTTTTTTACCTGTCGTTTTAGCAGCTTTCTTATATCCCTTCGGTAACCGAAAAATGATGGAACTTGTTGGCGGGCGTCTTGATACATTCCAACGTGTATTAGGAATGGCAATCGGAAGTCTCCCTATTACAATTCTACTTGCTATATACGGATTTTCCACTACCGGTATTCCATCATCAAATCAAATGATGCAAGGATTTTTATTAGCATTATGTTCCGGAGTTATTGCGACGATGACATTTTTCTTTGCTACTGACTTAGCAAAAAACAATCTTGCTTTACTTGGAGCTGTTGAAGCAACACAAGCTGGAACGATGGTCTTCACTGTGCTTGGTGAGATTATTTTCTTAAATGGTTCATTCCCTAGCGGTCTGTCACTGATTGGGATGATTATTATAATGTTAGGAATGGTCGTAAATAGTGTTTTAAACCGTTCTGTTCCAGTCATTAAACAAAAAAATCAGCATAAAAATGGATATGGTTCTTCTTTATAGAACCATATCTATTTTTATTGTCTCCCTATTTCGCCTTATCAGAATAGTATTTCATTAGCTATTTATACTAAAACCTATGTTATAATACGTTTCATGCGCATTAATAGGAGGTAAATTATGTTAAAAAAAGCAATTGCTGAATTTATTGGTACATTTGTACTTGTATTATTCGGAACTGGAGTAGCTGTCATTGGTGGCGGAATTGAAGGAATTGGAACGTTAGGTATCGCTATGGCTTTCGGATTATCTATCGTGGCTATGGCATATAGTATTGGAACAATTTCTGGGTGTCATATTAATCCAGCAGTATCAATCGCTATGTTCATCAATAAAAGAATGAACGCTATGGAACTTAGCTATTATTTATTAGCCCAAATTTTAGGTGGTTTATTAGGAACTGCAACGTTAGTAACAATTTTACGATCTGCTAAATTACCTTTAGATAATTTAGGACAAAATAGTTTTGGAACTCTTGGTTTATCTGGAGCATTTTTAGTTGAATTCATTTTAACTTTCGTATTTGTTTTAGTTATCGTTGCTGTAACAGGTAAAAAGGGAAGTTCTTCTTTAGCTGGACTAGTAATTGGTTTCACATTAGTATTAATTCACTTATTAGGTATTCCGTTAACTGGAACATCTGTTAACCCAGCTCGTAGTATCGCACCAGCTCTATTCGCTGGCGGAGAAGCAATTTCTCAACTATGGGTGTTCATCGTTGCCCCAATTTTTGGTGGTATCGTAGCAGCTGTTGTAGGAAAGTTTATTTTAAATACTGAAAAATAGAATTTTCAATATTTCCGAATAAAAAAATGCGAGCCCTCATCATGAGGAAGCTCGCTTTTTTTATTCTTTAATTTTCGACTTTAAATTTGTAACTAATTGCTGCACCGTTACATTTGCAAGTACGTTTTCCATCGCTTCTTGCGATTGTATTAAAACAATCTCTAATACCGATTGAATATTAGCTCCTACTGGACATTCAATGTTGGGATTTTCATGGAAAGAAAATAGATGTCCTTCTTCTACAACTTCCACAGCTTTATATACATCAAGTAATGTAATTTCATCTAAATCACGAGCAAGTGTCGTACCACCTTTACCAGCTTGTACATCAACAAGTCCTGCTCTCTTCAACATTCCTGTAATGCGACGAATCACAACTGGATTTGTATTCACACTACCAGCAATCCATTCAGAGGTACAGCGAGAGTTTCGATCTATTGCAAGTAACGTTAACATATGAACACCTACTGTAAAACGACTACTAATTCCCATCTGCACACCCTCCTTTTTATTCATTCTATTAAAAGACAACTCTTATTATTATATACTATTTTTAATTTATACATAAAGAAAAAGCATGATTCCATTAGAAAATCATGCTTTTCTCCCATTATTGACGCTTTATAAATTTCGTCAAATCTTTAAACTTCACTTTATCAGAGTAATTCATTACACCATTTACATAGATACGGCTTGTAATAGCATTTAATATACCAATCGTCGCCAATAAAACTACTAATGTTATCGTAATCTCTAACATACCAGCTTCACCAGCTACAATCCGCGAGAAGGTAACCATCGGTGTGAAAAACGGAACATACGAACTTACAACAACAATAGTACTATTCGGATCACTTAATGATTTAATACTAATGAAGAATGCAGCCATGATCAAAATCATTACTGGGAAAGATACAGCTTGTAAATCCTCTGTCTTAGACACAACAGCTCCAGCCGCAGCGTACATCATCGCATAAAGTAAATACCCCGTAATGAAATAAACAAGGAACATACTTATAACCTTTGCATCTAATTTTGTAAAGTCAATGGGAACACCAAATAATGAAGCACTTTCTAAATCGACCCAACCTAACAAATAAGGAATAAGATAACCACAAGCCAATATTACAAGTTGCAATAACGCCGTTGAAACAACCGCTAAGATTTTCGCATACATCATCGTAAGAGGCTTTACTTTCGGAAGCATTACTTCCATTACACGTGACGCCTTTTCAGATGCAATATTCATTGCGATTGTATTTCCGAAAGCTACAATAAACATATACAACGCAAATGTAAAGAAATATGCAATTCCGAAAGAAGATGTACGATCTTTTATCGCTTCTTGCTTTACTTGAATTTCTGCTTGTAATTGCTGCGCAATTTCTGGTGAAACATTATTTTTTGCAATCGTCACCATCGTATATTGTTGTTTTAAATAACCCGCCATAATCGCAGAAGTTGCTTGGCTTGGAAATCCATTATACATATATGTAACTGCTGGAGCCCCATCCTTTTCCGTCACATGGAATAGACCGTCTAAATCGCCCTCTTCTACTTGTTTATGCAGTTTATCAAAATCACCCTTTGAACCGACCGTTATTTTTGCTGATGGCAATAACTTATTTAGCTCTTCTTTTTGTACTTTGTATGTGGAACTCTCTACTACAACTGCAATTTTATCTTTATCCTTATTTTTATCATCGCCTGAAGTAAAATGATTAAATGCAAAAATCCCAAACACAACCAAAAATAAAATCGCACTCGTAATTAATGATTTTTTAGATAAAAACGCTTCCTTAAAATAAAATGAAAATACATGAGAAAATTTACGCATCTTTATTTCGCCCTCTCTACAAAGATTTCGTTTAACGTCGGCTCTAACATTTTAAATTGTCGTAAGCTAATACCTTGCTCTTGCAACTGTTGCAAAATCTTTAGAGCTTCTGCATCGCCTTGTACTTTTACATAAAGAAGGCCTTGTTGTTTTTCATACGGAACGTGTATAGCTTCTAATCCCTTTTCATTCTCTACTGTATCTTCAATCGTTAAATTACGGAAACCGTATTCTTTCTTAATATCACTTAACTGTCCTTCTACGACCGCTTCGCCTTTTTTCAAAATACATACATGTTGGCAAAAAGCCTCTACTTGCTCCATACGATGACTTGATAAAATAATTGTCTTTCCACTCTGTACTTGTTCTCCAATAATATTAGCTAACATTCCCGCATTAACTGGATCAAGTCCGCTAAATGGTTCATCTAAAATAAGAAGTTCTGGATCATGAAGAAGAGCAGCAATCAATTGAATTTTTTGTTGATTCCCTTTCGAAAGCTCCCCTGCCGTTTTAAATTTATATTCTGGGATTGCTAATCGCTCTAACCAGTGATCAATTGCAAGATCTACTTCTTTTTTCGTCATTCCTTCTAATCTACCAAAATATCGCAACTGATCTATTACTCTACTTTTTGTATATAGTCCTCTTTCTTCTGGTAAATATCCAATTGTTACCCCGCTATCACCAAATGACTTTCCATCCCACGTAATAGAACCTTCATTTGGCGTTAATAAACCTAGTAACATTTTAATTGTCGTTGTTTTCCCTGCACCATTTCGTCCAAGTAATCCTAGTACTTCACCTTTTGGTAACGAAATTTGCAAACCATTAACTGCTTTTGATTCCCCAAATAGTTTCGTTAAGTTTTGAATTTGTAAACTCAAAGTATAAAGCCTCCCCTTTAGTGTCATTCATACTCTCTTTCAAAGACTATGTTTATTCAGGATAAAATATAGCACTACGCTTCATCCTCTTAGTATGTAACATCGCCTTAATCCATCATTTGTTCTATTTAGTTAAAATTGTAAATAACAAAACTTTATTTGTCAATTATATTTGTCATTACGACAATTAAACTTGTCAAAATAACATTCATTATTTTGCTCATCTTATTAATATAGAGCATACTACTATATATACAGAAG